>CAMOWU010000050.1 GCA_946628545.1 uncultured Bacteroides sp.
GTAGAAAAGTGGCGTGCCCAACATCACGGCAATGCGGATGAGGGTGGTGTGGTATTGCTCAAAAATCTGAGAATCAGTGAAATCTGCGAGATGTAGGCCGGGGAGTGGCGATTGGGTGGCAGCCGATGTACTAATTGAGGTTGCGCTTACTCAGTGCAGCATGCTCAATCAGTTGGAATGTGATTCCCTCTTCGTCAGGAAAGGCCTCCCTCAACTTTCCGTACTTGAAACTACTCACTTCATTCTTCAATTCTTTGATGCGCTTGTTCATAGGACACACATTCTTTTGATAGGCTATGTTGTCCATACGACCACTTTTCAACTCCGCTTTCAACTCACTTTTCTGTCGTCTGAGGCTATTCATCTCCATCTCGGCATTGGCTTTCACTCGCTCATATTCAGCGTAGTAGTCGCACATGCGCTTTTCGTGGTATTTGATGATGGTTTCTGCATATTTTTGTTGCCAATCCCTGCATCGTGCCTGTTCTTTGGCCAACAACCTGTTTGCCAGTTCAATCTCATGCCTCATATATTCCAACTCTAACTGATGCGCATAGTCCAAGTTGCCATCATCCTCTGTATGCAAGATGTCAAGAACTTCTTTCAGGTTGTATGCTTGATACATATACTTGGATTTGGTGTAGCGTGAATTGATTTTTGTAAAGGGTCCCCAATGACTGCTGAAAGGAAGCAGCGTCACTGTTTTGTGTTTGCCATCGTCGCGTATCGCAGCACAGTTGTTGCAACCGCTCAGCGGACTGCCTGAAATCAGGTACACCAACAACTTGTGTCCTTCCTCGTCAACCTGCATGGCTTGGGGTGCTATCGACCACCACTCCAAATAGATGCCGAGTGTGGGGCGTGTGAAACCAGACGTGCCTGTATAAGCGAGTCCACTCTGCACGGCAATGGGACAGAGGAACATCCTGCTGTCGCTCATGATCCGCTCTTTGTGCATAAGTAGATAGAAGGCATTATCGATGAACAATGCTTTCTGTTCTTCTTCTTCCTTTGGGGGCGTTGGCATGGGGCTTAATCTTCTGCCGATGGCAAAGTATCGCCCTGTGGTGTCAAGTTTCATCTCGTCATCCACTACGTTGACATTTCTATTGGCTACAGGATAGCATTCGAGCATTTTGCCGTCCAAAGTGACAATCTTTCCGTCTGGAAATGTTGTTTCGTTTTCCTCGTCAAGTTTTTCTTGTATATTCATTTTGATAGTCATGTTTTGAGTTAATGCAATAATAGGAAATCTTTTGTCATAACCAAATATCTCATGTGAAAGTCCAAATAAATTTATCTGGACTTGTTGAAATTCAGTCTAACGGATTGATATCCAATCCGTAGGACTTGGATTATTCCAAATCTTATAGTTTGGAATAATAAATGTCTTTCATCATTGTCTGAAAAGTGCTTTTTTTGTATTTTTGCATCTGAAATCACCAAAAAACTCTAATAACTATCTTACTTTTTATGAAACAGAAATATTTACTCATCTTATTTCTGACTACTTTTGGGATGCTTTTCAATCCCAATGCTGATATTTCGGCACAGACTGAGCACCTGAAGATGCGTTTCAATTTCGAAAACGTTTCGGGTACTGATGTGAACGACCCTATTTCTGGAGTCACCGCCAAGTTGATGAATCAAGCCAAGGTCGTGGAGATGGGCAAGCGCAAAGTGCTCGACTTAGGAAAAGGCACTGGCTATCTCGACATGACCCGCAGTGCTGGAGAGGTGGTGCGCAACCTGACCGACTTCACGGTTTCCGTCTATTACCGCGTCGATGCCAATGCGTCGCTCTCAGGAGCAGGCTTTTTCCTTTGGTGTTTCTCACAATCCGTAGCCAACACACAGACCAGCGCACCCTATACTGGTTACCGCATCAATGCCCAGCGCATGGCGACTTCCACAGGAGGATGGGGATCTGAGACTGGACTGGAGGTAGGAAGCGAAAGCGCTAAAGGGCGATGGATGCATGCGCTCTACCGCCAGAGCGGACAGAATGGCGAACTCTTCATCGATGGTAAGCGAGTGGCCCAGCAGGCCAGCATGCCCTTGCTGAAGAACGCCTTCACAGCCGTGCCTGCCTTCAACTGGATAGGACGACCTCCTTTTGCTTCCGATATCTACTTGACCCAGACTCTGGTCAGTGATTTCTGCCTATTCGACATTGCCCTCGATAATGACCAGGTAGCAGAACTGGCCGCAGTGGCTGTGCAAATGGAAGAAGAATACAAATATGGTCAACCAGGCGACTTCAGCACCCTGCAGCAAACTCTCAATGACAGCAAGGAATGGATAGCATCGGCTACAGACGGCTATGCGCCCAATGCTATCAACGAATTGAAGGACGCTATCGACATCGCCCAGATGGAGATGGATGCCGCACGTGCATCACAGGCCCTGATCGACGACTATGTGGCCAATCTCCAGTCAGCCCTCTCACGGGCTAAAGCCACGAACGGCTATCAACCCAAGAAGACATTCTCAGTGACCGACAATCATGGTTTCGTACATCCTGGCGGTATCGTTTCTCAGGCTGACATCGACCGTGCCAAGCAGCTTCTGGCTGATGGCGATACACGCATCAAGCGGGCATGGAACATCCTCTGCGCCAACGAGTATTCGAACGCCAATATCGCCACATGGCCCACAGAAATCGTGGTGCGTGGTGGCGGTAGCGGTCAGAACTACATGAACTGCGCCCGTGGAGCCGCTATGGCCTACCAGAACGCCCTGAGGTGGAAGATTGGCGGTACGAAAGAGAATGCCGATGCCGCAGTGCGTATCATGATGCAGTGGGCTCGCCAGTGCAAGGGACTGGGTGGCGACACCAACATCTCGCTCGCAGCCGGTATCTATGGTCATGAATTTGCCAATGCCGCCGAGTTGATGCGCGACTACGAAGGCTGGTCGGCAGAAGACTTCAATGAGTTCAAGCAATGGATGATCAAGGTGTTCTACAATCCAGCCATCGACTTCCTGCGCCGTCGCCACGACACATGGCTCAACTTCCGCTATTCCAACCTCGGTGAGCGTCCGGGCCACTACTGGAGCAACTGGGGACTGTGCAATGCCCTCTGCGTGATGTCAATCGGTATTCTGTGCGACGATGTGCACATGTACAACCAAGGCGTGTCGTTCTACAAGTACGACCATGTGGGCACCTTCAAGGACCGTTCCAAGCAGACCGTCCTCCTCAACGACGGTTGCAATGAGTTCATCGGCAACCTCGTGCCTGTGGTGCTGCCCGACGACCGTGGACCCTTCGGCTACCTTGGCCAGATGCAGGAAAGCGGACGCGACCAGGGACATACCCTGATGGCCCTTGGTCTGGCTCTCGACATCTGCACCGTGGGACTGAACCAGGGTGACGACCTCTTCGCCTATATGGACGACCGCATTGCAGCCGGTTTGGAGTATGTGGCAGCCATGAACTTCGGTGGGGTGGCTGCGACCTCTCTGCCTTGGGTGAACTATAACTACGCCGACTGCCGTGGCACCATGGGAGCGGCATGGCTCATGCCTGGAGTTAATACTGGCGGTTCTGGCGAATTCCGTCCTTACTGGGACCGTGCCATCGGATACTATGAGGGAATGCGCGGTGTGAAGTTGCAATATGCCGAGAAAGCCAGCGCTGCCGTATGTCCCGACGGTGGTGGCGGCAACTACAGCCAGAACTCCGGTGGATTCGACCACCTCGGTTTCTCCACACTCACCAGCTGGCGTCCTGCCATCACTGCTGAGCAAGGCATCACCCCGCTGAGCGGCGACATCGTCTATCAGGGCGTGACCTACAAGAACCAGACCAACCTCGGCGGATTGAAATACAAGTACGAGGCGGGACCATCGAAGGCCATTCCTGCCGATGGCAGCGACATCACCCTTATCCCTCAACTGCCGGAAGGTGCCGAAGACAGTGGCAAGTGGCAGTGGGAGACAGGTGAGACCACACGCGAAATTACCGTAAAGGCCGACCACAGTTATATCTACCGAGTGGCCTATACCGCACCCAATGGCACCGTGAGTTACCAATCGTTTGCCATCGCCGTGAGTGGCGACGCCGCCCCCGACCAGATGACACAGGAAATCACCGTTGACGGGGTGATCGAGCAGATTGTGGAGAAGACGGTTCTTGCAGGCACAGATGTCATCCTCTATGCCGGTGCAACAACAGGCTGGACCAACGACTACCTCTGGGACAACGGAGGCACAGGCAGCGTGGTTGTCATCCCCTCTATCATGTCCTCTCGCGACTACACCTGCCAGTATGCCAACCAGAGCGGTGCAGTCAGCGAGAGCCACTTCAGGCTGAATGTGGTGCCTGCCGTACAGAAAATCAACGGCACAGAAGCCACGAGCATAGAGGTGCTTTCGGGCACCAACTTGAAGCTGGAACTTGAGATTCCTGGCGCTGCCAATCCCAATGAAATCGCCTGGAGCGACGGCACCGTGGGCGCCTCCTTTGCCATCACTGACGTGCAGCAGAGTCAGACCGTCACAGCCACCTACCAAGGTGTGACTTACACCTATACTATCGGTATGAAGCAAACAGCAGATTACACCTATTATTCCATACTCACCACGGGCAAAGGTTACCAACTTGTCACTTCTGCCAACGAACTGCAGCAACTCGCCGCCGACCACTACTTCGTGTTGGCCAGCGACGACGCCGACTTGCTCATCGGATTGAAAGACGCACCGATGAACGGCAACAAAGCTCTCTTCATGCAGACACCCGCAGAGCCCCTTGAGGACCTGTCGAAGGTCTTTGCTATCGAGGCAGGCGACGGAAATTTCCACCTGCGCAACATCGACTACGACGGACTGCTCCTGCAGACCGAATGGGACCGTCCTGACCAGATGCGAACCCACGACCAGCCTTGGCCCTGTGATTGGAGCCGACTGCTTTTCAACTACGACAACGGAGCGTGGACCGTGGAAAACGGACAATATCGTGGAAATTGGCTTGGACTGTGGACAACATCCCATGGCTACCGGGATGGAGAGGAACTGGCGTGCAACAAGCAAGGAGCCGACATCGCGCACTTCCAGGTCTTCGCCATAGCCAAGAACCGATTCCACCAAGACTATCTCGAAGGTGCCACCAACGACCAGCCCATCGACGCTACTCCACTCATCGTCAATCCTGAGTTCATCGGCAATGGCTACGGATGGACCATGCTCGGAACATGGGGCAACCAGCGCTACAACGGTGCTGTGGAGGTGTGGCACTCCACCAACTTCTCTTTCACCCAGACACTCGAAGGACTGCCCAATGGCAACTACACCATGACTTGCCAGATGGCCAATGGGGAGGGACGGAACACTGGCTACCTCTTCGCCACATCGGGTGAGCAGACAGCGACTGACGAAGTGGAGGCAAGTGCTGTAGGCAGCAACTTCGATGCCGAGCGCGACAAGATGGCCTCTGATGCCAACTACGGTCTGCTCAGCGTCAGCATCAATGTCGCCAACGGTAAAATTGAATTTGGTATCAAGGAGCCCAGCAGTGGCAACACCTGGCTCGTCTGGGACAACTTCCGTCTCACCTACAACGGCCCTGTAGTCGATATCATCGACCAACCTGCCATCGACAATGTCCGCACCGACAATATCTACTACGACCTCCAAGGACGTCCTTGCCAAAATCCCGTGAAGAAAGGCATCTACATCCTCAACGGAAAGAAATATCTCATGAAATAGATTGATAATTCCGCAATTTTTTTTATTTTTGCAGAATCCAAGTAGGAGGTGCTGCATTCCTGCCGCACAAAAGTGTTCGGCAGGAATGCCGAACCTCCTACTGCAAGGTGATAAGATATCAGTTGTGATATAGAAGTGAAATTAACCTTAATGACCAGATAAAATGAAACAACCTTTCTGTCAAATAGCATGTGCATTGATGGTTTTGATGCTCATGCCGTTGTCCAAAATGATGGGCCAAAGCTTCCAGTATCCCGAGTATGAGGAAGATACGGTCAGGATTGCGGTCAATTACTCGGGCAAGCAACCTGATATCGCCGATTTCGTCACGGCCGTTCTCGATGCCAACAATGAAATCGACTTCTACCAGGTGGTGAACAGGGATTGGAAACTTTATCGGAAGAATCAACCCATCGTCGGCAAGGCCACCATCACGCTGGACGTCAAAAACGGCTATATGCGGTATGAGACGCATTATCCGGAGGCTTCCGACCTGTCGTCACTGGAAATGTGCTATTGGAATTGCAAGGACGGCAAGCACAAACTGATTTGTTGCAACGGGGTGTTGAAAATGGAGGATGACTATGGATGGGCTGACTACGTCGGTCCAAGCTTCTATCTCTACGACACTGCGACTAAGAGCATGAGAGACATCTTGGCTGAGGATATCGGCGCTCTGTATGATGGCAACGCGTTGAGTGTGTTTTCCCTTCCTCGCAAGGGCAAGGACATCAAGGTCACCATAAGTGGAGACGCCGAGCTCTGGAAGGAGGTTCTCGTATGGGATGGCTATCAGTTCCACTCGAAAGAAGTGAAATGACAAACATTCAGAAATCGAATCAATGACACATCAGGAAAACTAATTGATTTTACAACTAACTCAAACTATTCTGACTACGTAATGAAAACCTACAGATTCCTTATTGCATGGATCGCCATGCTCGTTTGCTCCCATGTATTGGCGCAAACCGATTTCACATCCTGCATCACCAACCCCAGTTTTGAGTCGGGCATGACAGGATGGACCTATAGAGGACTCCAAACTCAGACCAACTCCGTCTTCGATATCAAAGCTGGAGAGGTCTATCTGGAAAAATGGACGGGCAGAGGCGGGACCGTTGGTTCGGCAAGCCTGTCGCAAACGGTCACAGGGCTGAAGCCTGGCCGATATGAACTCTCTGCGGTAGCACAGAACATTCAGGAAGATACCCCGACTGCCGTTCAAACAGGTGCTTGCATCTTTGCTGGCGATAACCGAACAGCAGTCACGGTACGCAGCTCTTATACCGTAGGCTTTTCCTTCGTTGCGGGTGAAGTGACTGTCGGATTTGAAGCCGTCAACGCTTCTGGCAACTGGATTGCCGTGGATAACTTCCGATTGACCAAGGTGAGTGACGACCTCTCCGAACTACTCGCTGCTGCCATCGAACATGCGGTCGGCACACTTGGCGATGGCAATGGGAAACAAAACGAACAACTGAAGAATGCTATTGAATCAGCCCGCAAAACCGCCGCTCAACAAAGCGCAACGGGGCAGCAGCAAGCTGACGCCATTGTCGCGCTGGAACAAGCCGAAGGCGTTTATCTCAGGGCCAACGCGTCAGCTGAACATCCACTTGATCTCACCTCCCTCATCGTCAACCCGAGTTTCGAGACTGGAGATTTCACGGGGTGGACCCAACAGCAAATGGCTTTGCAGACCAACAACGTCTTCAGCATCAAGCAAGCCACTTACTATGCCGAGAAATGGGTGTCGAGGGGCAATGCCGTTGGTGATGCGCTTGTCAGTCAGCGACTCAGCAACATGGCGCCAGGACAATACCGGCTGAAGGTGGCTGCCCAGAATATTCAGGAAAACACTCCCAATGCCACGCAGACTGGCGCTGAGATCTTCGCCAACACCAACTCCCTGGCGATTAGCACACGCAAGGACTACACGCTCGAGTTTGTTTTGGTCAGCGACCAACTGGAGATCGGTTTCAAGGCTTCGGGAGCCAGCGGAAACTGGATCAGCATCGACAATTTCAGACTCGAATATATAGGAGATGCCGAAGAAATGGTGAAAAACACATTTGAAACACAAATCAAAGAAGCAGAGGAGATTGTGAGCCAGAGAATGAGTGCTGCCGCCCAACAAGATCTTCAGAATGCCATCAGCATCGCCAAACCCTTGCTTTCACAAGGCACTACAGACGGTTGGGACGTGGCCGCTCGCCAACTCGAAGCGGCTATGGCCGGCGCAAAGGAATCTATTGCGACGTTCAAGCAGTTGAAAGACGCTATAGCCACGGCTCAACAAGATATCCTTAGCTCTTCAGCCACCCAAACGACCGACTTCCAAGCAGCCATTGATAAAGCCCAAGGCATTTATGACAGTACCTCTACCACCGATGCTCAGGCACTTGCCGCCGTCGCTGCGCTCGACAAAGCCGCTTTCGCCTTCAAAATCGACAATGGTTCTGGTGCTGTTCCAACCGTGGTGACCGATCCACGATTCATCAAGGGCAGCACCTGGGCTTTCGGACGCAGCACGGTCAGTGGATCAAATATCATCGAGCAGGGATTCTGCTGGAGCGAGAATCCTGATCCCCAGGTCACAGACAACCGCACTACGGAATATCTCAACCAAGCAGGGCGTATCTACTGGTTGCGCAATCTCAAACCTGCCACCATGTACTATATGCGCGCCTATGCCATCACCAAGGATTATGCGGTGGGCTACGGCGATGTCATCAAGTTCTCCACCGTTCCCAAAGGAACCATCACCCACTGGTACAACAACGGCGGTGATGAGGATACCAACAACCGCATCAACTACGCCATCGACACCTCCATGGACTACTATTGGAACAACCTCACCAGCATTCATGGATTTGGTATCACCGTCAATTACAGCCCAGGCACTCCTACTGCCGACTGCAGTTATGGAGGATGGATGCGAGTCGGGGCCAACAGCAGTTACCAGCATCCTGGCACCATCATGCACGAAGCCCTCCATGGCATCGGAGTAGGTACACATGGCATGTGGTGGAGCGCAGATATGCGAGCAGATGGCAACCGCGGTGTCTGGCTTGGCGACCGTGTGACCGAAGCCGTACGTTTCTGGGACAACAACCCCACTGCCACCATCACTGGCGACGACACCCACCTCTGGCCCTACGGATGCAACGGAGCCAACGAGGACAGTCATTCCGACAATCTTTACTGCATGATGGGAATATTGGCACAAGCACTCAATGAAGACGGACTTCCCGGTTCTGAAGAGATTGGCTACGCTCTGCCTTACTATTCTTTCAACCACGAAGACAACCAGAAATACTACATCAAGAGCGAGAGTGAGAACCACGGCTTGCGCACGGCTTACCTTGTCGAGACCACAGCCCATAACCTTGAATGGCAAGAGATGACCGCTGAAGAGGCTGCGGACAACGACGCAGCTGCATGGTACATCAGTTTCACACCTGCCAATCAATACTATCAGATCAGGAACGCCAAGACTGGCTACTACATCACTTATGCTTCTACGGGTACTAATGGCATCCGCACCGCCAATCACAGCAAACCACAGACCGCCGACAACTTCCACCTCATGAGAGGACGAGTGGATGTGGCATCGGGCAGAGTGGCGCAACGTGGCTACTATATCATACATCCCGAAAGAACCGCCAACCCTGCTGTACTCAATGCTTCCAGCAACGGAAAAACCAACACTGCCGGCTTCAACATCGCTTACGCAGCCACCGCCCAACGTTGGCTGATCCTCACTGCCGACGAAGCCCTCAACTTCGACACAGGAGGAATCAACCTCGCTAAGAACGATCTGCAGGATATCATCGACAAGGTGCGTAAAATGGCTGAGACGCCACATGCTGAAAGCACAGAAAGGGCTGACGAGCACCTGAGTGCCACGCTCCAGAATATGGAGGCTCTGGCAGCGGCTGCCACTACGGTCAAGGAAATACGCCAGCTCATCACCGATACGAGGAAGGCGGGCATTGACTTTCTCGAAGACGTTGTTCCTCTGACGGAGGATGCCCCATTCGACTTGACCTTCCTCATCACCAATCCCGACTTCAACACCAGTGCCACTGATGGATGGAACGCATCTGATGGCAGTGGCTATGCTGCGGGTTGCGTAGAATACTACGAGAGGGCGTTCGACTTCTATCAGACACTGACCGACATGCCTGCCGGCAGTTACGAACTGCGCGCACAGGCTTTCCAGCGCACGGGAGAAGCGCCTGCTGCTTATACCGCATGGAATGCCGGTACAGCACAGATCACCACCAGCCTATATGTCAATTCCACAGCCAAGGCCGTGAAGAATATCTGCGACGACGCTCAGCCACAACCCCTGCTCAGCAATGGAGGATGGGGCGATGACAAATTGTTGGGCAATGGCACCTATATTCCCAACTGCATGGATGGAACGGCGCTCTATTTCGCTAAGGGACTTTACGACAGCGAGGTGGAGGCTAAGACGGATAGCCGTGGCGACTTGCGCATCGGTATTCGATGCACGTCGGCTCCAAGTGTCTATTGGACCATCTTCGACCATTTCCGTCTCTACTACCACGGTAACCGTGACATCGATACCGCTATCGACCAACTGCCCAACGACTTCGCCACTGACCGGACTACAGACAGAAAGGTCTATGACATGAGTGGCCGGCGTGTCGTCAATCCTCAGCGTGGTCTCTACATCATCAACGGTCAGAAAGTATATATCAAGTAATCATCATTCAGACAAACATCAAACAACAATCACAATGAGAAAAACACTGATGGTCAGTTTGCTGACCCTGTTTGCCATGGCTGCCAATGCCGCCAGCGAGCAGATTTTTCCTGGCAACTACGAAGGGGCCACTTATACGGGCCGGACGGAAGTGAAAGCCGATGGATCGGTGAGTTATGACTGGACGGGTGTGTATGTCCAGACCGACTTCACAGGCGGCTATCTGGCCATTGAAGTGTCGGAAGCCGGTGAGTCGTGGCACAACCTCTTTATCGACGGGAAATGGGTGCGCAAGTTCCACATCACGGGCGACGCACCGCAGCGCATTGTGCTCGCTGAGCGACTGAGTAAGGGCACTCACCGCCTGCGTTTGCAGAAATGCACCGAAGGCCAGTATGGATGCACCACCATTCACCGCTTTGTCCTTGCTAAGAATGGCACCATGAAAGCTGTGGAGCGCAAGGAACGCATGATAGAGGTCTATGGCGACTCCTACACCTGTGGCTACGGCACGGAGAGCAACAAGGCCAGTGATCCTTTCCGTGTGGATACTGAGAACTGCAACAAGGCTTACGGTTGCATCATCGCACGCTACTTTGATGCCGACTATGCCCTTACCGCCCATTCCGGACAGGGTATGGTGCGCGACTGGGGCGACGCCAAGCAGATTTCGGAGAAGAACATGTCAACGCGCTACACCCATACCTACGACGACCACGGCGACCTCGACTATGGTTTCAATGCCTATCGTCCTCAACTGGTGATGATCAACCTCGGCACCAACGACTTCTCACCTGTGGCTATCCCCACCGAGGAACAGTATGTCGGCGCTTACATGAAGATGATCAATACCATCCGCGAGCGTTATCCTGGAGTGAAGATCCTGTGCATCACACCTCATTCCGCTGGACGTTATCTCAAGGCGGCCCTCAGCCTGCTACGGGAACGAACCCTCGGCATGCACGACGTCTATATGGCCAATCCGCTCGACGGAATGGTCACCGAGCAGCGCGACATGGGTGCTGACTGGCATCCCAATTACTCGGGCCAGAAGAAGATAGCCATGAGCCTTATCCCTCAGATCTCCGCCATCATGGGCTGGGAGATGACAGATCAGGTAGTGGAGTAGGCTGGAATGAAGTGGCTTTAGGCTTTAGGCGTTAGACTTTAGGTTTTAGGCTTTAGGCTTTAGACATTAGACTTTAGACATTAGGCTTTAGACTTTAGACATTAGGCTTTAGACATTAGGCGTTAGGCTTTAGACGTTAGACTATAGTCATTAGGCGTTAGGCTTTATAATAGGAGCAAGGGCTATCATTCGCTGGTAGCCCTTGCTCTATTCGCCCTACTGGAGGGGAAAAATCCCGCCAGATAGGTCGTTTTTGTCGGATTCGGCGTATATGGCTGGCCTTTCTTAGAACTTGATGTTCAATGCCTTGCCATCATATTCTGCGGTCTTGCTTTCAGCTTGTCCTTTTGATACGATGACGATGTTGAATGTGCGTTTCTGCAGCATGCCAGGGTACTGTCCTTTTCTGTCGCCGATGGTCAGTGTGCGGCTGTTGTCGTTCCAGTGGAAAGGTACTTCTGTATAGAGCCCTTTCTCGTAGTTATAGTTGTCGCCTTCGTCCTCGTAGAGTGTGAAGTCGCCATTGCTGCCTGGATAAACCCTGATCTCGAGATTGTCCCATGCTTTTTCACCGCAATATTGCATCTCCGGACCAAGCGGCAGGATGCTACCAGCGCGTACGAACATCGGAACCTGGTCGATTTGGGTCTGCACCGTCACCTCCTTGCCTCCCTTCAGGAGTTCTCCAGTCCAGAAGTTGTACCAGTCCGTACCCTTAGGCAGGTATTTTTTCACGCTCTTGGTGGCTTTCCAGTCGATGCCGTTGCTGCTGCCTTCCTCACTCTTCACCTCCTTGCGGTCCCAGCCAGTCATGGCGTCCTCACGCACAATCTTCTCCTCGGTGTACTGTGGGTTGAGGATTGGAGCCGCCAGAATGGAGCGACCGAACATGAACTCGTCCGTCATGTTCCATGTGCGATGATCCTGGGCGAAGTCGCTGAACAATGGGCGCAGGTAGCTCTCGTCGGCCTTCGTCACCTGCCATGCCATGCTGTAGAGATAAGGGATGAAGCGGTAGCGCAGACGGATGGTGCTCTCAATGGCATCGTAGATGGGTTCTCCCTTTTTACCGAACTGCCAGATCTCGCGTGGCGCATCTGCACCGTGGCTGCGGAAGACGGGGCAGAACAGTCCGTATTGCATCCAACGCACATAGAGTTCCTGATACTGCTGGTTGCGTGGTGCCGAACCACCTCCCTTGGTGTTGTAGGAGCCGCAGAAGAATCCGCCTATGTCGGTATTGAAGTTGGGGCAACCTGTCAGCGAGTAACTCAGTCCTGCAGGTACTTGCTTCCGGAGCATGTCCCACGATGAAGCCACGTCGCCACTCCAGAGTCCTGAGCCATAGTGCTGCTGACCGGCGAATGCGGAGCGGGTCATGATGAAGACACGCTTCTGCTCCGACTCCTTGCGTTGTGCTTGATAGACACCGCGCACGGTTTCCAGCGGGAAAGCGTTGCGTAGCGAGCGCCACGTGCCGTTGCCAGCCTTGTGGTCGTAGTCCGATTCCTTGGCATTGAAGAAGTCGGGGTCGGTGGAGTCCATCCACCAGGCATCGGTACCCTTGTCGAAGAGGTTCTTCAGGTTCTGCCAGTAGATGTCGCGTGCCTCTGGCGAGAAGGCGTCATAGACCCTCACGCCCGATGGATAGTCCATGCGTGGCGGCCAGAAGGTCAGTCCGCTCTGTGGCCATGTCTGGAAATCGAATAGCAGGCCTTTCTCATCGAGTTGGCGGTAAGCCTTGGTCTTGGGACCGAAGCTGGCCCAGATGCTGATCATGAAGTGGGCGTTCTTCTGATGCACTTGTTCAATCATCCGCTCACCGTTGGCATATTCCTCGGTCAGGAAGTCCATGGCGTTCCACAGGTAGTTGGAACCCCAGTACTGCCAGTCTTGGATGATACCGTCGAGCGGCACCTGCAACTCGCGGTATTTATCGACTACGGAGAGCAATTCGCTGGCACTCTTATAGCGTTCCTTGCACTGCCAGAAACCATAGGTCCAGAGCGGGAACATGGGCACTTTGCCAGAGAGTGTGCGCATCTGTGAGATGACGCCATCGGCTGAACCGCCATACATGAAGTAGTATTCGATGCAGTCGCCTACCTCCGACGACAGCGACATGCCTTTCACGGGGTCGTCGTCGAACTGGGTGCGTGAGTAGTTGTCCCAATAGATGCCGTAGCCCTTGATGGACTGTAGCACATTCTGGAAGTCCTCCAGATTCGACTGCTCCATGAGCTTGTGGTCGCCTCTGCGGTTCATCTTGCCGTTTTGGAAGGTGCCCAGTCCATAGATAGCCTCGTCTTTGTCGAGTGTGAATGCCTGTGTCACCCGATAAGCGCCTTTGTCGGGTCCCTCGGTGCGTGGCTCGAAAGTACCGGCCCCTTTCTCGCGCAATAGTGTCTTGCCTTTGGCGTTGAAAGTGATGGCGCCAGTCTGTGGATCCACTTTGACGGTGAGTTGGTCGCTGCTGACGGTGTTGCCTTTTTGCGAAAGTTTCACTTTCTCAGGTTTGGCGATGACCACCCGTTGCTGCTTGTCGTAAGCATGTCCTACGGGCGATTTCACCACCCTTACGATTGATGGAGTGTAGAACTCCACAGAGATGTTGGTGCTTCCGGCCTTGAATTGCGTGGGCTGTCCGTTCACTGCTATTGCAGCGATCCAGAGCATGGATGCCAAGAAAAAAGGTAATGTCTTCATAACGGGAATTATTTTATTTGTTGATGAATTTCTTTCCGTTGCTCACATAGATGCCTCGGTGCAGATTGGCTTGCACCCTGCGTCCGCTGAGGTCGTAGATGTCGTGGCTCTCAGAAGGGTTGCGATGGCGGATTTTCTCAATCAAGTCCACCACAGGGACACCTGTATGCCTGATTAACTTGAAGTTGTCGATCTTGAACCAAGTCTCAGCTTGCGCTCCCTCAGTGGCTACTCCGATGGTGAGGGGATTGTTGTCTGCCACTTGGTCGAAATCCACCGAGATGGTCTGCATGGGATAAGTGTCGCCCACACCAGCTGTGCTCAGCTGGTCGGCGAAATACCCCTTCTGTTGTCCGGCGAAGATGTGTTGCTTTCCCAGGCGGGTGGCATTGTCTCGGTTGCTGGCCTGCATGTCCACACTGAGTGTGTAGTGTCCTTTGGGCAGGGTGTTGATGGTCTGGCTGATGCTTGGCGTCATGGTGGCGGAAGCGTCCCACACACCGAAGATGTACTGTCCGTCGGTGGCTTGTGGGTCGCCATTTCCACCCCCGTTGTTCACACCCCACCATGTGGTCGGGCTTTCAACGGTCCATCCCAATGGTTCCACCTTGGTCAAGGTCCTTCCGTCGGCCTCGAAACTGGGGTTGACGATGTAGTCTGTCATGTCCTCTGTTTGCGCTTCCTCTTCTGCTTTCTCGGTCAAGTCGAGTGTGATGGCGTTGCCATTGTAGGTCACGGTCTGGTCGATGATGGTGGAAGGCTTGTCGCCAATGCCTTTCTTCGACGAGACACGTACGATGCGGAATGTGCGTTGTTGCAGCATGCCTGGGAAATCGCCCTTGCGCTCACCGATGGTCAGCCGTTGTGTGGCCTCGTCCCAGGTGAAGGGTATCTCGCTGCAGGCTCCCTGTTGGTAGCCATAGCCATCGAGTTCGTCCTCATAGAGCGTGAAGTGCCCGTCGGCTCCTGCATAGACTCGGATTTCCAAGTCGTCCCATGACTTTTCGCTGCTGTATTGCACTTCAGGTCCGAATGGCAAGATGCTTCCAGCGGGTATGTAGAGGGGCATGATGTCCTGCGGGGTCTGACGATAGACTTTCTTGCCGCCTTGGTGCCTTTTGCCTGTCCAGAAATCATACCAAGGTCCATTGTCGGGCAGATAGACATTTCTTCCTGCAACCCCTTCGGTCACCACAGGTGCCACAAGGAATGTGCGGCCCAGCATGTACTGGTCGATTACGTCGATGCATTGAGTGTCGTCCTCGAATGCCACGGGCATGGCGCGCATGAAAGTCTCATCGTTGGCCACTACCTGATGGGCTGTGCTGTAGAGGTAGGGCAGGAGGCGATAGCGCAGGCGGATGTAGCGGAGGATGTTGTTGTAGTCGCCTTGGGCATCATCTTGACTGCCAAATTGCCATATCTCACGTGGCGTCTGGTCGCCATGGAAACGCATCATGGGACAGAAGCATGAGAATTGAGTCCATCTTGTATAGAGCGTTCTCCAGTTGGCATTCGCCACACCTCCATTGTAGCCACCAATGAAGAAGGCACCTGTATCGCTGTTCCAGTAGGGGATTCCAGAAACAGACAGGTTGCAGGCGGCAGGAATCTGCGCTGCCAGAGTTTGCCAACTGGAGGTGATGTCGGCACTCCAGACAAAGGCTCCGGTGCGCTGCATTCCGGCGAAGGCCGAACGGGTGAGAATGCTCACGCGCTTGTCGTTGAGTCCGTCTTCGGCTCTGTGATGGTCATATACTCCCTCCACATGACACAATGGGAAGGCATTGCGCAGTGATCGGAAAGTGCGTCCGTTGAGCCCTGTCACATAGTCGTAGTCGGTTGTCTTGTTGCTGAAGTCGTCGGGCTCAGAAGAATCCAGCCACAGGGCGTCGATGCCCTTGCTCATCACTCCTTTGTAGAGATAGTTCCAGTAGCTGTCGCGTGTCGCGCTGTCATAAACGTCGTATGGGCGTGTGGCTACCGTGGTGGGGTAGCTCTGGATGGGAATGAGGCGACCTGCATTGCCGAATTCTTTGTACTGCTTGGTCTGTGGTCCGAAGTTTGCCCAAACGCTGATCATCAGTTTGGCATTCATGGCATGCACCTCGTCAATCATCCGCTGGTAGTCGCTGTAGTTGGGGTTGAGGAATTCCATGGCATTCCAGTGGTTGTCGTCGCCCCAGTATTGCCAGTCTTGCACCACGCAGTCGAGGGGCACACCCAGTTGGCGGTATTTCGCCACGACGTCAATCACTTCCTGTGTGCTTTGGTAGCGTTGCTTGCTCTGGTAAAGTCCGAAGTTCCAGAGCGGAGGCAACTGTGTTCCGCCTGTCATCTGTCGCCATGCGTGCAGTACGTCGTCGGAGTTGTTGCCAACCAGCACGTAGTAGTCGATGGCCTGACCCGTGGAAAGGAATGTAGTGCCTTCTGCGTCATCGCTGAAAGTGGTGGGTGAGTAGTTGTCCCAATAGAGGGCGTAGCGCTTGGAGGAGTAGATATATGGAATATAGATACTGCGGTTGTCTTGTATCATTGTGGTGGATAGGCCGCGCATGGAGAGTCGTCCGTTCTGCAGTTGGCCCAGGCCGTAGATTTGTTCGTGGTCGTCGAGCGTGAATACTTGCTTCAGCTGATAAGCGGGATTGGGACCGTCGGCTTTTTCCGTGATGTCGGCCTGTTTCTCCATGATGAGTTGCTCGCCGTTTTGGCGATAGATACTGAAGGTGGCATTGGCTGGTTCATACATGATTTTCACCTTGCCGGTGGAAAGGGTCAGCACTCCGTCGGTTTCGTTCTGGCTGAAGACCACATTGCTGGTTGGCGTGGCAGTGATGACCAAGCTTGGCTCCACTTTTGTCTCCTCGCCTACGAACTTGGTGATGCGGACGATGCTGTCGTTGAGGAATCGCAGTCTGATGTTGAGCTCGTCCCAATGCGCCACCATGCCATCTGACGTGACCTCATAGCTGATGACCCTGGTTTCAGACTTGTAGGTCTCCATGGCTTCCCTGAGTTTGCTGATGGCGTCGGGGACATTGGCGTAGTTCTGGGAGTTGATGCCCTCGAGTGTGTTGCGTGCCTCATTGATGATTGTTTGCAATCGGCCCTTCACTTCGTCGGTGGCGGGGCGGGAATTGAGCAATGCCTCGGCCTGCTTGATGGCTTCCGATAGTTTCTGGCTCATCTGTTGTGCCAGTCCGTTGTGGGTGATGCCCAGCCTCGGCATCAATTCGGGGTAGGTGGTGGCGATGGCGATGTCGCTGTAGTAGCCGATGTCGTTCACTGTGCCTGACGTGGCTGTGGCCGTGAGTCCCATGGCGAGGATGAATCCTGTTCCGTTGGCGTTCAGGGTGAGTTTTTCCTCGATGGCGTTGAACCAAGAGAAAAGTTCGTTTCCATTGGTCAGTTTCCAGATGAAAATCTGTTGCCCGTCGTTGTTGACGACGCAATCGGGAGCCACTTGGGTTCCTCTGTTCATTCCATTGATCCACCAGAGGTAGGTGTCGTTGGCTCCTGTCTTCAGTCCTGAGCCTCTGACAAGGAACCAGTGGTCATCGTTGGTGATGTAGTATTTGCCGTCGCAGTCTGGTCCCATCTTGAACGCCACATTGTTCTGGCCTGAGGCCTGGATGGTGAATGACTTTTCGGTATAGGAGAAAGCACTTTGGGTTGCACGATTGTTGTCGGTCGAGACATAATCGTTGGGTTGAAAGCGATAGTGCTCTTGGGCGGCAACTTGTGAGCAAGCCAAGAAGCAGAGAAGCAATACTTGCAGAATTCCGTTACGTTTCATAAGATTTTCAGCAATGGGTTAATGGGTTAGTTGTTGTCACTGCAAAATTAGAATGAAAAGTATTTGGAACGACAAAACAAATGAAGATTTGAATGTGACAAATGAAGAAAATCACGGTTTCATCGGTGTTTTCTCCTCTGGAGGGATGAAAGGAGAATTGATAGAAGTCCCCTTCTTTTGTTCTGCGTATTCTGAGGGTTTGCAACCGAATTCTTTCTGGAAGCACTTGCTGAAATAGCTGGTGGAGTTGAAACCAGTGTGTTCAGCCACCTCGGAGATGCTGTCCTTACCTTGGAGAATCAAGTCGGCAGCGCGATGTAAGCGGATACTTCGGATAAACACCACAGGCGACTGCTGCATCAGCGTCGTGAGTTTTTTGTAAAGTCCTGTTCGCTCCATGCAGAGGTCGGCAGCCAGTTGCTCCACACCGTATTGAGGGGTTGCAAGGTGTTGCTCTACCAATTGAGTGGCCCTTGCCATGAATTCTTTCTCTTGTGTCGTTGGTTCGGGTAGATCGGCATCCCGTGCGTCGTCTGGTTCTGGTCCCAACACCACCATGGCTTCGGAGTTCTGATACTGGTTCACTTGTTCTACCAAGTTTTGGATGCGCAGTAGGAGCATGTCTTCTCTGTTGCGGCGTTGCAGTCGTCTTCGGTAGAAGTAGAATGCCAGTGCAACCACAGTGGCGGCTATGAATAGATAGAGGATGTAGGCAAAAGGTGTTTGCCACCAAGGATGTTGGATGGTGAAATAGATGCGCCGGATGTCGGCTTTGTTCCATTGCTCGGGATTGGTTGATGCCATCACCTCAAGAGTGTATTCTCCTGGAGAAAGCCCAACCAAAGGCAGGTAGAAGATGCCCTTGTCATCGACCAGTCGGCCCAGGGAGTCGGCGGAGAGGGTGTGCCATTGATTGCCGTCGCCTGAGAATCGGTAGCGATAGCATGTGCTTCGAGGCCTGACATAGTTCATCGTGGAGAATTGGAAGGCAAGGGAGTTCTGGCGGTGGCTGAAGGTGAGTTGCTGGGTGTAGGGCGGGGTGGCATCCAGCAGTGTCCTGCCATCATATTCCGTTCCGACTTGCAGTGGGAGTCCTTGGAGATAAATGGCGGTCAGGATGGGATAGACATCGATGTTGAGTGGCTGGGTGTCGAAGAGTCCGCTGAGCGGTGAGGTGTAGAGCACTCCGCTGTTGTAGGTTCCCAGCCAGATGCCTCCTTCTCGGTCGAGGCAGACGGTGTTGACCCCCGTGGATAGTACGGATCCATCGGGCAGTCGCAATTCGTTGAATGTGTCTTGTGCTCCAGTCTTGGGATTGATGCGAAGGTATCCGTCGGGTGTGGTCAGATAGAGTATGCCTGTGGGGGTCAGCGTCAGGGTGTGCATGGGGCGATGACTTGTCAGTATTTGTCTCCATTGGCGTTCGTCGGTGTCGAATGCCAGGAGGATGGAGCCGCCGCTTCCCATCCTGACTTGGTAGAGGTGCTTGTCGGGGCCAGTGACTACCAGTGAGGTCCATTTGTATTTCAAGCTTTCTTCTTCATCGTAGGCTTGGGATACAAACAGTAATTTCCCGTCGGCTTGAAAGGCTGCGAGTTGTCCTGAATCGAAGAAAGTGTAGATGGTCTCGCCTGATGCCACCACATCCTGCAAGGCACCTGCCTCTTGGGGCAGTTGCAGAACCTTCTTCGAGGCTTGATTGACCAGTTGCTGTCCTTTCAGGATCCATGTCTGCCCTTGTTGGTCGATGAAGAAATCGTCGAAGTTCCATCCTTGCTCCACTTCTTGTTGCATGGTTCGCAGGTTGAAGCAGTATAGTCTGCCCCATTGCTTCTGCCATAGTCTGTCGTGCTGGTCGGCGAAGATGTGGGTTGCCCCGTTGTAAGCGGGAAGGGCGGTCCATCGGGCGGTGTCGATGGCTACCGAAGTGAAGCGCATTCCGTCGTAGATGTCGATGGCGATGTCGGTGACCACGACCATTCTTCCGTCGCTTAGTTGCGTCATCTGCAGGACGTTGTTGCTGCTGAGTCCGTTTTGCTTGGTCAGCGCATAATAACTGCTTTCTTCCGCAGCGAAAAGCAGTACGGGAAAGAGCAGGAATAAGGCGAGTGTCAGCAGGGTGTGTCTAAGCATTGGCTGTTGTGTGGTCATCTATCGTAGGTTAATCATTTGCAAATGTACGAAAAGTTATTAAGATTTCGTCTTGCTGATTCAAGGAAATTCTTTATATTTGCAGTCAAAGAAATAGAAATAAGGTTCATTATGAGTAAAAAAGTATTATTGATCAACGGCAGTCCTCGTGAGAATGGCAACACGCGCCTGGCATTGGAGGAGGTAGCCAGGACACTGAATGAAGGCGGAATAGAGACAGTGATAGTCAATTTAGGTAAGCGTGCCATGCAGGGCTGCATCGCCTGTGGCATGTGTGGTAGGATAGGCAAATGCACCTTTAGCGACCCTGTATATGACAAGATACGCGAAGTGATGAGCGATGGCTTCGACGGTCTGGTCGTGGGCTCACCCGTTTATTACGGCGGTCCCAATGGTTCGCTGTGTGCACTGATGGACCGTGTGTGCTATTCTTTAGGTCGTTTCATGCAATTCAAGCCTGCCGCCAGTGTGGTGGTATGTCGTCGTGGAGGGGCTTCTGCCACTTTTGATCGCCTCAATAAGTATTTCACGATACTCAATATGCCCCTTGTGTCGTCGCAGTACTGGAACATGGTCTATGGCCAGACTGCCGGTGAAGCTGCACGCGACGAGGAAGGCATGCAGACCATGCGTACACTGGGCAGGAACATGGCTTGGATGATTGAGCGGCTTGATACGAATGAAAAGGGACATCCAGAAGTAGAACCTCGTATCTCCACTAATTTCATCAGGTGATGCCCTTTTGTTTGATTGATGAAACGTCATGGACAAAAAGGACTATATCGCTTTGTTGAAGGATCATGGCATCCGCCCCACAGCCAACCGTATTCTGGTGGTTGAGGCGATGGATCGCGCCGTGAGGCCACTGTCGTTGGCAGAGGTGGAGGACCGTCTTCTCTCTCTCGACAAGTCAACCATCTACCGCTGTCTGATGCTTTTCAAGGACACTCATCTGGTGCATGCCATCGAGGATGGCAGCGATTCGGTGAGGTACGAATTGTGCCACAGTCATTCCGAACATGACGACGACGACCTGCATGTGCATTTCCATTGCGAACGCTGCAACCGCACTTTCTGCCTCTACGACACCCCCATTCCAAAGGTTGAACTTCCCGATGGATTCGTACTTTTTTCTGTCAACTACATGGTGAAAGGTATTTGCGACGAGTGTCAAGGCAACTTGCGCCGTGAAAAACAAAAGGGAGCACAAAGATGAATACCTGCATGTTCAAATCTACAAGATTCTTTCAGAGGATCATTGCGCCGTTGGCGCTTATGGTGGCTCTATTGTTACCCGCCTGCACCTCCGACCCACAGACGGAGGCATTGCTACAGCGCGCCAGCTCAATGATGGAACCACATCCCGATTCCGCCTACCACATTCTTGATTCCATCACGCCCTACATGGTGGAAAAGCCTGAAAGGCTCAGGATGCGGCACTTGATGCTCTCAGCGCAGGCACAGAACAAACTCATCATCCCCTTCACCACCGACAGCGTGATGAAAGCCGTGTCGGAATACTACGACCTCCACGGCAACGCCAACGACCGCATGCTCGCACATTATCTCCTCGGATGCACCTACAGGGACATGAACGATTACCCTACAGCACTGAATAGCCTGTACGGAGCCCTGTCATGTGCCGACACTTTGGATACAGAATGCAATCACACCTATATGGCGAATATCTATATCCAGATGTATGAAATCTTCTATAAACAATCCATGCCCACCAAAGCATTAGAAGTCCTCACACAAGCCCACCGACAAGCTAAACTGTCGGGTGATAGGTATAGAGCCAACTTGTGCACTTTTTTCATGATCAGAACGTACAATATGCTCGGCGATACAGTCAGAATGCTGGAGAAAGCCGCCGAAGCAAGAAGATTTTTTAGAGAAGAGGGACGACACAAGGATGCCGTAAGAACCTACAACGCAGACATCCTCGTTGCTGTCAACAGGGGTGAATACGACAGAGCCAGGAAGATGATGGATATTTACGAGAAAGAATCTGGACTGTTCGACGGAAAAGGCAATATCCAAAAAGGTTTCGAGAAATACTATTACATCAAGGGCTTTTATTATTTAGGTGTTGACAATTTGGATTCCGCAGAGACCTGCTTTAGGAATCTGGCGCGTTCTGGCTACGTCCTCGACACTCAAAAGGCAATGTTGGAACTCTACAAAAGAAAGAAAGAAACAGATTCCATCATCAAATACTCCTCTTTATTCGAACAGTCGCTCACTGCGTGGATGAGCGGGGTGAAGAGCGAGAAAATCGGCAGAATCGTTGCATCAAATGATTACTCAAGATACAAGAAGAAAGCCATCACGATGGAAGAGGAAATCAACGAATCTCATACACTCAGTACTTTGCTACTGGTATCATTGGTGTTCACATTCATCATCAGTTTAATGGCTGTAGGGCTTTACCGGTGGAGGAAAAAAACTGAAATACGTCAAGTAGAAGAGAAATATCGGCATTTGATCAAAGAGAAAGATCAAATTGCGATGGAATTGGAACGAATTAAAATTGAAATTTCACAAAATGACACGATTATCTCTGTATTGAGCAGTATCATTAGCATCATATCGGATAGAGAAAACCTTTCCGACGAGAAAAATGATAAACTCAAGCTCCCAATCAATGAGATTGAAAATACTCGCATGGCGCAAAAGGAGATAGTGCAAGCCAAAGAAGAAGAGATAAGAAACCTTCACCATCTTATTTCCGACTATGAGAAAAAACTCAGTATCTTACAAGGGAAAAAGGAAAAGATTTCAACAGAAATGATTCTGTTGAGGTTCAAGAATAAAGCAAAAAACAAAAAGGGTGCAGTTATTACGGAATCTGATTGGGAAGAGTTTTCCGATGCCGCTTTAGAACGATTTCCTGGACTTGCATCCACAGTTGGCGATAACGGATTAACAAAACAGGAAAAGAAAACGGTTCTCCTTGTCTTATTCGGTATGAGCAACAAGGAGATATGCAATATCCTTGATACCTCTCCCCAAAATGTGACAAATTGGAAATCCAGCGCCAACAAGAAACTGTTCTCTGATGATTCGGCAGCTACATTGGAGAACAACTTAAAGAGAATATTGTGATTCTCCAAGCATAAAGACAATAGACAGGAGTACTAAAGGCGGGTTTTCGTGATTGAGTTGCGGTAGGCTGGCTCCTAAGAACCACCTTTGCTACTCAATCTTAATACTCTGATTTTCAATCTGTTTGTAAGGATTTGTAAAGTCTTGTAATCTTTTGTAAGCTTTTTTTTGTTTTTTGAAGCAGTATATTCTATTTTTGCGAACAGAATACTATTCTTACGAGAAATTTGCAACCTTAAAACAGAAAGCTTATGAAACGAATCTTTGTCTTTCTACTGTGTTGTTTCGCCGTTGCGATGTCCTCAAGTGCACAAGGCCCTTCCAACCGCGACAGCATCCCCGTCATCCTCCGTCCCATAGACCCAATAGGAACTGGGGACCCAATCTTTCACGCTCCTTTGCATGCTCCCTCAGCTTACCTTTATGGCCACACCTTGTATATCTACACTTATGCGGAGAAGCAGGTGAGCGTCTATCCCGTGGACTATGACGACCAGACCGCTCCGCTCTAC
>CAMOWU010000051.1 GCA_946628545.1 uncultured Bacteroides sp.
ATCAACCTTTTTCGGATTATTAATTTGATGAACGGGGAATTTATAGAAGTCCCCTATATGTTTTGGGTATGTCTCTTGTCCTTACGCTAATTTGCGCAGGGCAGTGATCACGTATGTATAGTTGTAGAGGTCCTCAGAGTACCAGAGTCGGGAGAAATAGAGTCCGATGGGTTCCCGACGGAACAAGTTCCCCGATTGATACGCAGAGAAGAGATAGTCGATGGCGCGTTGGATGGCTTCATCGGTTTCTGGACGGAAATGCGCCAATGCTCCGATGGCCTTGGCGGTGAGTGTCGCCTTGGATGCCACACCTGTGTTGCCGCCCCAGCCTCCGTCAGCATTCTGACAGGCAAGCAGGAAAAGGAGCGGTTGTTGGAGGATGGCGTCATGTCCATAGCCAGCCGTGGATAGATAGTCGATGATGGTGGCGGCTCCATAGACGGGATTCTTCTCGTCCTTGGCATTCTGGTCGCCAAACCACAGGGGATTCCACGCCCCCTCCTGCGTCATGGTTTTCTTGAGCCAAGTCATCATGCGCTCTATGCTTTTGCGGCACCGAGGTTGCCGCTCCTGTGGAAGAGCGTCGCACCACAGGCTCATGGCAAGGATGGCATGGGCGGTGATGTCGGGTGTGCTGCGGTCGAAAGGCAGTTTGCCCCAGCCGCGGCAGAAGGTCGGCATGCCCCCGTCACGATTCTGCAGTTGGATGAGCCAGTCGATGCCGGCACCCACTTCCTCCACATATCGTCCTGCGAGCAGGTGGTGGAGTGCGACGAGCGCGCCGGAAGTGTCGTCGCCATCAGGCACACTGCCACTGAGGTTGGTCCATCCCCACCCACCAGCAGGAGCCCCCGTGAAGGGATGCCGCCTTTTGGTGGCATTGCTGCGGATGGTGTCGGCCAGTGCCAGCCGTTCCGCCTCTGGCAAACGGTCGCCGATGGCACGGCTGCTGAGTGAGGTCACCCATCCCGCCAGGTTGGTATCGATGGGCCATGCCCCGTCGTCTCTGATATTGTCTTTCAGGAACTGCGCGCATCTTTGTGTCACCTCATGGTCGCGAAGTCCAGCCTCAGCCATGCACATGGAGACGAAGGCCGTGAGAGGTGCTGCCTCCAGGAATCCACCGTCTTCGGGTTGGAGGGTTGTCAGCACCTTCAGTGACTTGGGCACGAACCACTCCCGAACGGGACTGAGCCAAGTGTGGCGTCGGCGGTTTTGCAGGATGCCCACAGCGATGAGAGCGGGTATGGCGTAGCTGACCACCGGCAGGTTGAGGAACCGGAATGTGCTTTGTGGCAGCACCGCCAGTTCGAAGGGGAAGGGAGGTATGCGTTTCCAGTCGCTGACGATACCCGCCAGGGCACACATCATCAGGATGGGCACCGAGAAAGTCAGGTCGCGTCCGTAGTAGTCAAGCACCCCCTTGATCAGGTCATCTTCGGTCTGCCAACCCAGCGTCTGCCGGATATAGCGTTCCGTGGTCTCAGGCACTTCGTCCAGATGTTTCAGCGCTGTATAGGTGAGGAGGGTGGCGGTCATGTTGACTGGACTCTCCACGCTGTCGCCCCATGCTCCATCGGGCTTCATGGTTTGCAGCAACCATGAGGTGCCGCGTTGGATTTCCTGTGCGTATGCCTGGTGGTCGATCACACTCAGGGCGAATATGGAGACCGAAGTGGATATGGCGCTGCTCGACAAGTGGCCTTCCCACATGCCGTCAGCCCGACGCATCGACAGCAGCCGTTGTGTCGCGTCGTTCATCATCACTTGTATTTTTTCATCTGTTGTCATGTCAAACTTCCTATAGCCAGTAGTCCGTAGAATACGTATTCCGTGTCGCTGTGTTCATCGAGCAGGGTAGGGAGAAAACCTCCCTCGTCGGTCCAGTGTGCCTCGATGAAAGGGCGTGCGTCGAATCGGGGACGGATGGCATGTTGCCGGAGGGCGAACAACGCCACTGCCGTGCTCAGCATGTCCGGCATGAGTGAATGTTCGTGTGCCAGAAAGCCACCCGTCTCATGCTGCATGTGCAAGAGCAGGTCTGCTTCACTCACATCAGCAGCCGTGGATAGCGCCAGACGTGATGCCATGGCGTTGGTGGCTTCTCCGCTCCCTTGCTGTTCGTAGGCAGTGAGGAAACGTTGCAGTGGTGCGTCGTCGATCCATTGCAGCAGTCCTATGGGAGTGAAGCGGGGTGCGGCGAGGAGGCGGTGGAGCATCTGGCAGATGGTCAGCACCGTCTGGTGCAAATCGTCCAGGTCGCCTGGGTCAATGCTCGCAAGGAAGGCTTCGCGTCCTTTGCGGCTCGTCGGTAACTTCAGTGCGTAGCAGAGCATCCAACCGAACATCGTGTAGTAGAGGTCGGTCTTTCCACCCCTGCTGATGAAGGCCTCGCCATCAGTGCGCTGGCTCTCCACGAAGTCGCCAACCCTATGGCGGGCTTCGTCGCTGAGTTGGTTGGCACCCTTTTGGAGCGTTTGCAACAGACTGACTGATAACGACGGTTTCATTTGCTCAGGATCTTTTCCGTGGCCTGGAAGAGCAGTCGTTTCAACTCGAAAGAGTCGATGTCGGCCAGCGAGGCCAAGGCACGTGTATGATAGTCGTCTGCCAAGTCAGAGATCTTGTTCTTGATGTCATCGTTTGTGGCGTCGGAATCCTGCATCCTGAGGGCATGCACAGCCGATGGCTTGGCGGTGTGCTCATCGTCGATGTCTTTCAGGTCGTCCTCCAACTGATAGGCGATGCCCAATGCCTCCGAGTAGTTGTGGAGCACAGTGGCCGTGCGTTTGTCGCCACCAGCCGAAAGCACACCTAAGGAAAGGGCGACTTCGAAGGCAGGCACGGTCTTTTGGCGGAAGATTTGCAGCACATCGTCGATGCTGACATCCTGCCCCGATTGCCATGCCAGTTCAGCCCCTTGTCCGAGACACAGGCTGACGTGAGCGTTGGCGATGACGCCAATCATTTCCTTGTTCGACAAGGACGACAGAAGTCGGTAGCCGTCGCCCAGCAGCAGGTCGCCGATGTTGATGCCCATGGCCTGTCCGTAGCGTGCGTGCACAGTGGGTTTGCCATAGCGTTCGAGGTCGTTGTCCTGTATGTCGTCGTGCACGAGCGACGCCTTGTGGAAACATTCCACCGCCACCGCCGCGCGCATCACCTCGTCAGGGAAAGCCAGAGGCCGAGGTTTGGTGATGGCGGCATAGACCGCAGCCAGAAGGAAGGGACGCCAACGGCTTCCTCCGCTGAGCATCCACTCCAGGGAGGCGCGTGTCGTGATATCTTTGGCGGGAGTGAGCACCTGCGACAGGTTCTCCTGGGTGAACCACTCGTCCACCTTCTCCCGTACATGGTCGTAATTCAATAAGGTCATGGTGTCCTCGCTCCGCTGTGGCAACAACTGGGCCACATAGTCGGTATCCACGTGGGTGTCTTTGCACCCGCCATCGTTCAGGGCGATGGCTATGCCCGGCACAGCGTGGCTGACCAGCAGGGGAAAGGCTTTTTCTAAGGAGTCGAGACAACTGACACCGATGACAGCGTCAACCACATGCTGACGGATAAGTTCGATGACACTGGTGAAACCCTCTGCCACCAACGAGAGCACGCCATAGCGGTCGGCTTGTTCCTGCAAGCCTGGAATGACGCAGAGTCCGCAACGGTGGCAGAGCAATCCCAGGTCGTCCATCTCGCCTTGGCACTGTCGGGAGTCGCGCAGACACTTGGGCAGGAGCAACAGACGCCGCTCGTAGGGAATGCTGGCGACGGTGGGTAGCCACACCCCGTTGTGCAACTCCACCAATAGCCAGTCGCGCAGGGTCACGTCCAACTGGTGGAGCGTGATCAGTTCGTCGGCCAGCAGATGGAGTTGTTCGAGCGACACGGGAGGTTGCAACGACTTCGCTTTGACAAAGTCGTGGGCCAATTGGCGCAGCCGTTGGCGCTCGATGTGTGTAGCTGGTATCTCTCTCATGCTCATGTTAGTGTCTCAAAAGTATTTATCCGTAGGCACCGAATCCGAAGAAATAACGCTTCTGCAGCATTCGGTAGAGTGGGCTCTTTTCGGGTATGGCTTCCTCGTGCATGTCGTGTCCTGGCACAGGGCGCATGCGCCTGAGTTCTTCAAGGAAGGTGGCGCGTGTGGTGGTCTCGAATCCGCCGTGCGCCTCCAGAAAATCGGCCAGTTTCTCTGGATTCTCCATCAGGATGCACCCGCGGGAGGTGGATGCGGTCATTTTCCTGAGGTCGGCGAGGAACTGTGAGTCGTGGCAGATCTCCACCAAGTTGCTGGCATCGTCGTTGAGCCTTTCCATGGCCATCTGCAAGGGCGGACAGAACTCCACATAACCTGATGGCGAGATATGGTGGCTCATGCCCGTGGCTGCTGGGCAGATGGCTTTACCATCGGCTCCCCAATAGACATCGATGATGATGAGCGGGGCATTGCGGCGTTGCTCGATGATAAACTCCCTCAACCGCTTCACCTGATCCTTGTCAAGGGCGTTTTCGGGATGGGCGTCGGCACCCACGGGGCGGTAGATGTAGTACCACATGAAAGCCGCTCCCTCTCGGGCGAGGTCTTCTAAGTGTTGGCGGCTCACCAGTTCGTCGAAGTTCGATTTGCAGATGCTGGCTGCCACACCGAAGATGAGTTTGGCTTCGCGGCATGCGCGGAGGCCTCGGAGGGTGCGTTCATACACCTCGTCCTTGCCGCGTCGCCGGTCGCTTTCCTCGCTCAGTCCTTCGATGCTGATGAGCGGTGTGATGTTGCCCAGTTTACTCATGCGCTGGGCCAGTTCGGGTGTGATGAGTGTGGCGTTGGTGAAGATCTGGAAATAGCAGTCAGGATGTTTCTCCAGCACCTCGAACAGTCCGCGGTACATCAGTGGCTCGCCTCCCAGAATGCCGAAGAAATAACTGCCTTGCGATTTCGACTGGCGGATGATGCCGTCGAGTTGTTCGGGTGTGAGGCTCTTTTTACCTCCCTTGCTTACCCAGCATCCAGAGCAGGCGAGATTGCAGGCCTCGGTCACGGAGATCATGATGAAAGCGGGGAAGAAAGGTTCGCCGCGTTCCATGCGCCGTTCGAAAGCGGCCATGTTTTTCAAGTTGCGCAGACCGAAGTTCCTGACGAATTTCCACAGCAGCCGTGGGGTGGTGCCTCTGACCACGCGGCTTGTGATCTTGAGTAATGATGTGTAATCAGATAGTCCCATTGGGGTCGAACGTCTTGTGTTAGGTGTTTGATTTACTGATTTTCGTCCTTTTTCTCCACCTTCAGCAGTGGTGCCCCCACATTCCTGCGTTGCTTGAGTTTGGCTCTGAAGGCTTCGGCGTAGAGTTGCGAATGATCGACTCGTACGGCTTGCTCCTCTTTTGTTGTTCCGCCATTGATGGGACTTTGGGGGTATTTGGGGAAGATGATGGCTTCCGAAGGGCAGTTGCGGGCACAGGAAGGGCAGTTGTTCTTGCAACGATGGGGATGCACCACGCGCACCCTGCCATCGACCATTTCATAAACACCGAAGGGACAGAAGTCAAAACACATGCCGCACTCCGTGCAGCGGTCCTTGTCGATGACGGGAAACCAAGCGTCGTCGCCAGGTCCCGACTCGCCTTCCTTTTCACGCAGATTGACCAGTCCTTTGGCTTCTCGTCCATGCCATGCCAGCATACTCTTGACGGCGCGTTCATGACAAGCGGCGATGGTTCCCTCGCTCAGTTGGGTGATGCTTTCATCGTCGCCGTCTTCTATCAATGCGCATAAATCATCTACAAAATGCACCTCGTAACCTTTGCTTTTGGCTTCGTTAACCACTTCGTCGATGCGATTCTGGGGAATGAACTTGCGCCATCGGCATAAGCAAATCGTCAGTTTTTCTGCCATATTAGTGTGAGTTAATGAAAAAACAGTACGTAATACCAAAAAGTATAGTTTGTGAATTGTTAAAAATGTGTTTTGTGCTGAATCTAACTTAGGTTAAGTGATGTCTATTATTGATTCTTATTGATAATGTGCTACAAAATTATATATTATCGGCAATATAAACAAAAAAATAACACATTATAACAATTAAGAAAGATACATCGTAACTCCTCAGTGTCCAGTAGGAGGTGCGGCATTCCTGCCGCACAATAGATTTGAAATAGAAAGCCTGATAATGCTGTTCGTCAAGAAAGACTTATGATAGTGTTCGGCAGGAATGCCGAACCTCCTACTGCAATGTGGGGTATGCATGTCAGCAGCTATAGCATGCTAATTCGCTTTCATTCGGTATATTCGTGTTCGTAAAGAAGAACAATTCTCAAATTCGATAATTCGGGAAAAAATCATTTGTATGGCGCGTCTTCCAGACGCGTCGCAGGCAGGGATGCCTGCGTACCCTCATCCGCATGGCAGCATGCTTTAGCATGCCAATTCGAGCTATTCGTCTTATTCGTGTTCGTAAAGAAGAACAATTCTCAAATTGACTTTGCCTTCAACCCTATCGCTCGGCATAGCCAAGCAAGCTGGGCTATGCTCTCACTTAATCGGGTTGTTCGATAATTCGGGAAAAAACATTCGCGTGGCGCGTCTTTTAGACGCGTCGCAGGCAGGATGCCTGCGTTCCCTCGTACCCTCATCATGGATTTTCTGTCGTTTTGAGCGTAGTGACCTCAATAGAGTATATTGAGGCAAGTTGATACAATGGATGAAGCGCGTATGTCGTATAAATCCCTGAAAATACAATTTTCATGACATCTTATCGTTATTTTCTTAAATTAAAACGCTAATTTTGCAATGAAAAACTGATAACAGAAAAGGTTGAGTCTCTCGGCTCATGCCCTAAACTATTGGCAATCAGTAGTAGTTGTTCAGTTCGCATGTAGGAGGTGCGGCATTCCTGCCGCACAAAAACGTTCGGCAGGAATGCCGAACTACCTACCGTAAACAATGAAATAACAAGTTTGTTATATAGAATACACAATCTAAAATAAACCAATTCAGATATGATTATGAACAACTGGTTTGAATGCAAGGTTCAGACCCAAAGACAACTCGATTCAGGAAAAATACAGAAGACTGTGGAACCCTATCTCGTCGATGCCCTCAACTTCACTGAGGCAGAAGCACGCATCATCAAGGAAGTGACACCCTATTGCAACGGGGAGATGTCGGTGACGGACATCAAGCGAGTGAAATACAGCGAATTGTTCCAGACCACCGATTCCGACGCCGACAAATGGTACAAGGTGAAGTGCAATTTCATCACCTATGACGAGAAGACCCAGAAGGAGAAAAAAACGACCTCTTTGATGCTGGTTCAGGCAAGCAGCCTGAAAGACGCCCTGAAACGATTTGAAGAGGGCATGAAGGGAAGCATGATGGACTATGTGGTCGCCATGGTGCAGGAAACCAACCTGCTCGATGTCTTCCCATACGTCCCTCTGGTCGAGGCAGATGACAAACCTGAATACGAACAATAATCCAACGCAAACCGAATGAGCAACATCACATCAAACCTGTTGGCGGTCGTCCAAGACTTGAAAGAGGGAGTGAGGCTTGTTGCCATATCAAAGTACCATCCCGCCGAGAGCATCCAGGAAGCCTACGAGGCTGGGCAGCGGGTATTCGGTGAGAGTCATGTGCAGGAACTGGTGGCCAAACAGCAGACCCTTCCTGCCGACATCGAATGGCACTTCATCGGACACCTCCAAACCAACAAGGTGAAATATATCGCTCCCTTCATCTCGCTCATCCATGCTGTAGATACCCCCAAGCTCTTGCGCGAGATAGAGAAGCAAGCCGACAAAAACGGCAGAAAGGTGCACTGCCTGCTCGAACTCCACATCGCTGAAGAGGAAACCAAGTACGGATTCAGCGAACAAGAACTCATCGACTTTCTTGAAGAGGGGGAGTGGAAGACACTCTCTCATGTGAGCATCGACGGACTGATGTGTATGGCCACCAACACCGACGATGAAGAGCAGATACGAACCGAGTTCCGAAGAGCCAAGCGCATCTTCGATGAGGTGAAGGCTCGCTTCTTTGCCGACTGTCCATCGTTCTGCGAACTGTCGATGGGCATGAGCCACGACTATCCCATAGCCATGGAGGAAGGAAGTACCCTCATCCGCGTGGGCAGCAAGATCTTCGGCGAAAGGGTATATTCCTAGGAATTCCTAGGCTTTCCTAGGATCTCCTAGGATCTCCTAGGCTTTCCTAGGAATTCCTAAGCTTTCCTGGAAAAAATCTTATAGAACCGCGAGCAAAAAATGAACATCGAGAAGAACAAAGAAGTGGCGCGAGAGATAGCGAGAAGCTATTTCACCCTCAGTCTTGACGCCCTGACCATGTTGGCAGAGATCATCATCCCGATGAAGTTCAAGCGAGGAACCATCGTGCTGAAGGAGGGAGAGGTCAGCGACTACATGTACTATGTGGAGAAAGGACTCATACGGCAGTTCTACAACAAGAACAACAAGGAGGTGACCGAGCATATCTCCTACGAGGGAGGTATGGTCATCTGCATCGAGAGTTTCTTCCAGCGACAGCCCACCAAGTTGATGGTGCATGCGCTTGAGGCGAGTGTGCTTTACGCCATCCCCTACGACAAACTGCAGAAACTCACGGAGAAATCGTATGAGATGTGTCAACTCCTGTTCAAGTTCCTCGAACGTTCGCTCATTCTCTCGCAGCAGAAGGCGGATACCTTGCGCTTTGAGACTGCCATGGAACGCTATGCCCGCACCCTGCGCGACCATCCCGACATCATCCGCCGTGCACCGCTACACTATGTGGCGTCGTACTTGCAGATGACGCCGGAAACCCTTAGCCGCGTCCGCGCCGCCTACGAGGCCAACAAGTAGGGACGCGATGTATCGCGTCCGTATAATGACAGATGTTTCGCATCGTATAGATGTATCGCATCCGTATTTAGGTTTCTACGGTCGCATCCATAACCTTCAATTGTGACACCAATCGCATGAGCAACAACGACTACAGAGAGGAAGAGTCAGCCGACGTCACCTACGACCACGTCATCAAATACACGGGGTTGTTTGGTGGGGTCCAGGGCATCACGATGCTTGCCAGTGTGGTGCGCAACAAAATCGTGTCTGTACTGCTCGGCCCTTCTGGTCTGGCACTGATCAATATCTACAACACGGTGGTGCGTTTCCTCAACGACTCCACCAACCTCGGTATCTCCTTCAGTGCGGTGAAGCATTTGTCCGAACTCTACGAGAAAGGCGACAAGGCGGAGATAGAAGACAATGTGTGCACCATTCGCACATGGTGCGTGTTGACTGGTCTTTTCGGCTGTCTGCTCTGCATGGCTTTCTCACCCCTGATCAGCCACCTCATGCTCAAGGACTACGCGCATGCGTGGGCTTTCCTCTGCCTTGCACCCTGCGTGTTGATGATGGCTGTGACTGGTGGGGAACTGGCGATACTCAAGAGCCTCCGACGACTCAAGACGGTGGCTGTGGCCAACGTTTTCTGTGCTTTGGCGGCTTTGGTGATCAGTGCGCCCATCTACATCCTTTTCCGTTCAAAAGGTATTGTGCCTTCATTGTTGTTGATCAACCTCTCCATCATGTCGGTCAATCTCTATTTCTCAAGCCGTATCGTCAGGTGGCAGGTCGATCTCCGTTCCCGACTGCATATTCTCAAGGGTATGCCGATGGTGAAACTGGGCATCGCCTATATTCTTGCAGGCGTGTTCGGACAGGGAGCGGAACTGGTCATTCGGTCCTTGCTCATCTACTTTGGAGGTGATGACGGACTCGAAAATGTAGGATTCTACCAGAGCGGTTATTCCCTCGCGATATCATACGCCTCCATGGTCTTTATCGCCATTGAGGCCGATTATTTTCCCAGGTTGTCGGGTGTTTGTGGCCAAAGCAAGCGCATGAGCAGCATCATCAACCAGCAGATTGAGGTCTGTGTCTTGCTGACCGCTCCATTGCTCATTCTCCTGGTCATGTTCATGCCCATCATCGTTCATGTGCTTTACGCCAAGGAGTTCGTCGCAGCCGAACCCATGGCGGTCAGTGCCTCTTTCTATATGTTTTTCAGGGCGTTGACCTTGCCAGTGGCCTATCTGCCTCTGGCTACGGGCGACTCCAAGATGTATTTGCTCACAGAGTTCATTTGCGATCTTTTCATGGCATTGGCCATTCCTCTGAGTTTCAAGTTCTACGGTTTGGTGGGTGCCGGTTTTGCCCTTTCCGCCACAGGACTGCTCGATTTCCTCATCATCCATCTGATCTATCGCAAGGCATATCAATTCCGATTCAGTTTCCGTTTGGTGGGTTTCTACATCATCCAGTTCGTCCTTCTCGCCACGTCCATCATCACAGCCTTGGTGGATAGCGGTTGGATCAAATGGGGAATTTGCTCATTGGCTTTCATTGTCTCTTTCTCGATCTCCATCCGCATCCTTCGTCGCGAAACCAAAATCATCAGTAAGTTATGGGAGAAAATCAGGGGCAAACTCCACAAGAAGTAAGGATGGGTCAAAAGCCGCTGGTCAGTGTGTTGGTAGCGGTCTATAACTCTGCCAACTACCTGCCTCAGTGTCTCGACTCTTTGTTGCTACAGACCTATCAGTCGGTCGAGGTGATTGCCATCGACGACTGCTCCACCGATGATTCTCTCTCCATCTTGCATGATTATGCGGAAAAAGATGCACGGGTGAAAGTGCTGTCGCTTGCCAGCAATCAAGGTCAGGCGAAGGCCCGCAACGCAGGACTGGAAATCGCCCAAGGTGAATGGATAGCCACAGTCGATAGCGACGATTGGCTTGCCCCCGACGCCATAGAGAAAACCATCGTTGCCGTGGAAGGCAATGATGAAATTGATGTGGCTGTCTTCCAGTTGATGGAGTATTACAGCGACGACAACTGCCATCCTTATCCCCTGGCTGGGCATTTGTCCGTTGGACAGGTCCTTACGGGCAAGGCAGCATTTGAACTGAGTCTTGACTGGCAGTTGCATGGGCTTTATCTGGTTCGTGCCGACATCCACAAAACTTATCCTTTCGACACTTCTTGCAGACTCTACAGCGACGACAACACCACACGCCTGCATTACCTCCATGCGCGCAACGTTGTCATTACCGATGGACGCTATTTCTACAGGAAACATCCGCAGTCGGCCACAAACTCCGTCTCAATCAATCGTTTCCTCTACCTCGATGCCAACATGAGCATGAAGCGTCAACTGCAAGAGGAAGCGAAGGCTGGCTTTTTACCGAATGCCGAGGAGGTGCTGAATCGCTACGAGACCATCCGTTGGATGAACATCGTCGATGCCTGTTGGTATATCTACTGCCACCGACGTGAGTTTGATGAGCAGCAGCGCCAGTTTGCCAACGACAAGATACGTCGGGCATTCGACAGCATCGAACGCCAGCGCATCAGCCCCCAAATCCGTCGCAAGTTCGGGTATTATCCTTTCAAATCGTTTTCTTTGTTCCGATTGGTCGAAATCGTTTATTTCTTCCTCAGACGAGTGGTTAAAAAACTCAGCCCCAAGCAATAATTCTATGTTCATGTAGGGACGCGACACGTCGCGTCCCTACATGATTAAATCGTTTCAATAATTCTCTGTTGTTCAAGGCAGGGGCTTTAATCCTTCCCAGCGCACATCCCAGTTCCCGTCTTTGGGGAAACCTGGGTTGACTTCATTGCAACCATCCCAACCGGCACACATCAATGCGATGGCCGACAGCAGACCACCATTGCCGGGAAGATAGATGCGAAGGCGGCTGTCTTGGTAGTTGTGGCCGTTGTTGAGATAAGTGTTTTTCTGTTCGGGCTTCAGAAGCGACTGAATGGCTATTTCTGGTTGGTGCAGACGGGTGGCGGTCATCGCCATCATCGGGAAGTCCCAACCCCAAGCCGTAGGCCAATGCCAATGATTGAAGACCCAGTTCAGCGTGTTCTCCATGATGTCGGGCTGGATCAGACGGCTCTCAGGGAAGAAACCCAAAGCGCCGAGCATGGCGGGATGGTCTGATGTGGCTTTCACATCGGTGAATGTCTCGGGAGCAGACTCGGCTGCCAGATAAAGGCTGTCGGCACTGAAAGCCAAAGGAGACAACTTATCCATCAGCCTGTCCCAGTCTGCACGGCGTTCCTTGCCGTTTCTGATGCGCCATTGCTGTGCCATTTCCATTGTTGTCAGCCATTGCGACAACTCAAAAGGAGGGTTGCGGGTGACATCCACCTTCAGCGATTCCTGAGCGGGGATCAGACCGCGGAGAATAAACCTGTCGTTCTGGCTGTCGTAGTTGGCGAAAGAGTACATGAATGTGGCGGTTTGGTCGATGAGAGGTGCGAACCGCTTGATCAGAAGGGAGTCGCCTGTGGCGCGGTAGGCGAGTTCACAAAGGTAGATGAGGTGGGGTTGTTGCCAAATCAGGAACGAGCCTACATTGGATGGGGCCTCTGCGCCTGAGGGGTCGGTCATCTTCATCCAGCGAATGCCGTCGAATCCTTGGCGACGGGCTATCTCAAGCGCCATGGGTTGGGCGGTGGGATACCATTGTAGGGCTTTGGTCAGCAGATCGGCATGGCCCCATAAAGGCAACCATGCCTCATGCCAGAGTATCATCTCGAGGTGGAATTTGCCGAACCATGAATTGAAGGTCAGACCTGTCTCCTGAGGGGGCTGACTGCCTGCCGACTGGATGGCCAAAAGATATTGGCTCAGCACCACACGGCGTTCCAGCTCCTTGGCGCGGCTATCCTTGCAATGCGAGAAGTCAACGGCTCCTCCTTCGTTCCAAAACTGCTGCCAATGCTCGGCTGAAGCCTTGCGGACAGCATAGAAGAGGTCGGGAAGGGCGGATTCTACTGACGACTCTGGATGCTCCAGATACTCCGAATTGTCGGAGTTCTCCGGTTTCCATTCTACGGAGAGCAGAAGGGTGTCGGAGGCTGGCGTGATCGTGAAGTGGTGTCGTTCCTTTTCCTGGAATTGTGCCTTGCCTGTCCATCGCAGGATGATAAAATATGATGTGCTGTCGAGTTGGTGGCGCACTACCGCCATGGATGGCCTGTTGAGGATGATTTCCGATTGGTGGGCATCGATGGCATTCCAGTTGCAACCGTCGTCGGTATGGACCGCAGTCGGGTAGGGGAGGCGCAAGGCGATGGGGGTGTGCGCTGGCGAGCAAACCTTCACGGCTATCAGGTCGCGACGGGGATGGCAGACGGTCTGCACATCGTAGTCGCTGCCACCGAATGTGAAGTGTGAGGTGATGGTTCCCTCCCACAGGTCGAGTCGTTGGTGGATGTGGTGGATGTCGGATGGAAGGGTGCCCTTCCCAAAATCAAAGCCCACACATCCCAGATGCAGGCGGTGGGGGTTCTTGCGCAGGTATTCTGAGGCGTCGTGCTGCCTGCCAGCATCCCTAAATTGGCATGAATAGAGTTCCGCCTTGCTGTGGTGGCCAAGGTCGTAGGGGCGTAGCACTTCCTCTGGGCGGTAGCCCTCTGTGTTGGGCATGCTGTGCCAGCCCCACTGGCTTTGTGTGCCGAGACACACACCTCGTGCATAGTATTCGGGAAAGGACTGCAGACCCGTGGCATCTACGGTCATGGCGAACTCACCATTGCCCACGCTGAGCGACGACAAAGTGTCCATGTGTTCCACTATAGGGGAATTGCGGGAAACAAGTGCGTGTCGGTTGATCTGCTGGGCTGTGGCTAAGTTTGCCATCAATAAAAGTGTGAATAAACATATACTCTTCATAGTTGTCATGAACTTCTTGTGTTTTTGCATTTTACAAACTGAGCCCACTTGAAAAAGTATTTTTGCCGAAATTTGCTATTTGATTATCAATATGTTACAATCCAATAATCAGCGATTTGGGACTATTTCAAGTGGGCTCCAAACTCAACTTTAGCAAGTGATTATTCATTGATGTATCAGCATCATATCATCCTCCGTATGGCTTTATCCCGTAGGGATTAGATATTGTAGCCCCACATACAGACATGCCGTAGGTATGTCGCAATGTGGGGAATGATTAGGGGTGGTTAACATGCATGCCGTAGGCATGCGACAGACATAGCAATGGATGTCGATCTACCTACGGCAGACCTATACACCGACCTTACAAACACCAGCCATTTCGCAACCCCTACGGGGTAGCTGTATGGCTGGCTACAATCTCTCATGCCTAACGGCATTTTGCCATGCGACACACTTGCTAAGTGTTGAATTACAAAGTTACAACGAATTCGGCAAACAGCCAAATCTTTGTGTTGACTTCTGGTTGATCATGGGCAAATGTCTGGATTGGCAGATCGCAGTCGCTTTTGGAAAACAGTCGTCATCGACAAGAAAAAAGACCCTATCTCCAAAAAAAACGATCTTACGGTGTGATATTCCACACATTTTCGTCTATATAAGTAGAATAGAAAAGTGTGCGGATCTGAACGTGGAATGTTCGGAAATGAACACTTCGGTGTCCGATAATGGACAGATGGATCAAACTTCTTCGTTCAGAATGAAGCAGTTATGTTTTTGGCATATTCTTTGTAATCATATAGTTGCCGCCGTAGGGACGCGACGTGTCGCGTCCGAATCATTGCGAATGCGACACGTCCCTACGGTCAATCAGTACATTTGAGAGCTGCTACTCCCAAAAGTGTATAGGCAGATTGATGAAGCCCATTTCGTATGTTTAAGAAAAACTAATAATAAGAGAAACTAAAATATTTATGAAGAGATTGGTGATGTTCCAGTTGTTCGTCATCATAGCAATGGCGGGACTGGGAAAAAGCAAGACAATCGTGTGGGAACACCCTGCAACAGAAGAAAACACAGAAATTGAGGGATATTTCAGCACATTGCTGGAAATCACCCGAGTGGAGTTTGACAAGGAGGAGACTCGTGTCATGATGCACGTGGCTTTGCGCCCGTTGAAGTGGGTCCGATTCGTCTCTCAAACCTATTTGAAAGCCGATGGCAAACGCTATGCCTTGAAAAGTTGTGACGGAATAGAACTGGACAAGAATGTGTTCCTCGTCGATCATGGATGCGCGGATGTGGCCTTCCATTTTGAACCCTTGCCGGTCAAAACACAACGTTTCGACTTCGTAGAGGGGGATGCACCAGATGCCTTCAAACTGTTGGGAGTGGAGAATATCACGACCAGGGCAAATCGGCTGTTCCCTTCCAACTGGAGAAACGACCAGAGCGGTGAATGGACCATCGGTTTCTATGACGATTTCGCCATCTACGTTTGTCAGTTCTGGAATTATAAGGAAAAATGGCAGAAAGGCGACAAATATGGGTTTGTACTTGAGAATAATGGCAAGGAGATGAGTGTCAACGTCGATAAGAACAAGAACGGACAACGCATCATGACCATCGACGGGATGAAAGGCATGTATTCGGTCATCACTTCCATCACCTTGCCCGACTATCCGCAGAAAGATTCCAATCCTGACTTCAAAGACAGCCACTATGTGATAGACACTGTCACGTTCGTAGGGTGGCTGAAGGATATGCCTGATAAGATGAAAGAAATGGGAAACGAATACGAAATTTCCTATCGGGATTTCTTGTCGGACGATGCCGTATCGAGTTATGGCAAGATTGATTCTTTGGGACGTTTCCTCGTGAAAATTCCATTGCTCAATTCCTCGGAGGTGACTTTCGATTGGTCGCGCACTTATATCCGCACACTTTTTGAACCCGGTGAGACTTACTTCCTGCTTTACGATTACAAAGAGGGGCACAAACTCTTCATGGGCAAAAACTGCCGCTTGCAAAATGAGACGCTGGCTTATCAGATTCCATGGGGCAACGTGAGACCTGAAGAGGGAATGGATGAAAAAGCCACCATGCAATTCCTCGAAAAAATGAAAGCGGAAACGGCCGACTACATGGCCGAAGTGGAGAAGTTGGCAGAAAAACATCCTCATCTCTCAACCCGCACACTGAACTATCTGCGAGGCCATATCATTGTAAATGAGGCTCGTGAACTGATGCAAGGACGTTTTTATATGAAAGACCATAAAGTGCCTGCGGAATATCTGGAATACGTGGGACGGGAACATTGGCAACACCACATGACCCCTTATACGCTCTATCGTGATTTCAGCACCTTTCAGCGCGACTATGTTGACCAACTTGCGATGGATAAGTATGCCCTCAAACTACCACAAGGTATCTTCATCTTATATACAGATATGGAAGCACCCACTTTGCGACGCTACAGGGACAATGGAGAACTGGACATCTCGGATGAGGATCTGGAAGCAGTGGAACTGTTCGCAAAGAACCATGAAGGTTTTCACATCTCTGAAAATGAGGAGGAAGCAGACAAATGGAGTGCGGAATTTGAAAGCCAAGACTACGTGAAGCGATACAGAGCCATCACTGGGCGTGAGGATGTGAAAGAGATACTTGCAAAGGAGTATCCCTTGTTCTCACTTTATCACACACTGAATATCCTGGATTCTGTCGGATGCGACAGCGACCTGCGCGATATCATCATGACAAACCATTTCTACCAACGACTTGAGCACGACCGTCAGCCACTCAGTGACTTCGTCATGAAGTATGTCGATGATCATGTGTCGATTCCCTCAGCCAAGGCTTTCCTCCATGCCCATCAGCAGAAGTATCTCGACATCCAGAATAAAGACATTTCCAAGTCGGCGAGTCTGAAGTCGGCGGAAGATGTGGCGAACATGTGTGACGGCGAAAAGCTGCTCCGTAAGATCACCGAGCCTTATCGGGGCAAGTTGATCCTGCTCGATATCTGGGGCACTTGGTGCGCTCCCTGCAAAGCAGCATTGGCTAAAAGTAAGGAGGAATACGAGCGATTGAAGGAGTTCGACCTCATCTATCTCTATCTCGCCAATAGAAGTAGTGACGAATCATGGAAGAATGTCATCAAGGAGTACGACTTGGTGGGCGACAACATCGTGCACTACAACTTGCCATCAGTCCACCAGAGCGCGATAGAGCATTTCCTCAAGGTACAGTCCTTCCCGACATACAAACTCATCGACCGTGAGGGGAATGTGCTTGATGTGAATGCCGACCCGCGCGACCTCGAAGGGCTGGCAAGACTCCTGAAGCAATTGAAATGACCCTGATTACTTCCTCACCTCTCCCGTCTTATAGTTGATGTCGAACTGCTGGCTGTAGGTGAAGTCGCATTTGGTGCCGTCGAATGAGATGGGGAAGATGATGGTCTTCGACTCGGGCAGCGTGGGGTCCATCCAGCGATCGCCTACATAAAGGTAGGTGGTCTGCTTCTCACCGAAGATGCGCAGCACCGATGCTGCCTGAGTGTCGAAGGCGATGCGGTCGCCCACATTCTCCAAAGGCGACCAACCTTCCTTCAGCGACTTGGAGTACGACATCTTGCACTGGTTGGGATCCCAGCCTGTGCAAGCCGAGGAGAACATGAAATACATGTCGCCCACACGGACGATAGCAGGAGCCTCTCTGCGCTCGCCAGGGAAGAGAACGGTGTGCTCCACTGGCTCAAGGTAGTCGTCCGACAGACGGAAGAGAACCAGGTCCTGGTTCTCGTTGGTGGTGGAGATGAAGTAGGCTGTGCCGTCGTCGTCCTGGAAGACGTTGCAGTCTCTCGACTTGATGCCCAGTGGACGGCCACCCCAGTGAAATTTGTAGGGGCCGGTGATGTTGTCGCTGTAGAACACGGCTGCCTCTGAGGCACCGTAGTTGCGGCCCTCCCAATGGCACCACACCACGTACTGACCCGTCTTCTTGCAGTAGAGCAACTTCGGACGCTCGATGAAACGGCTCTTGCCCAGTTCTGGGTGGGTCACTCCGTTCTCAATAATCTTGCCCTCGAATTTCCAATGCACGAGGTCTTTTGATGAATACATGTTCACGTCGGGGTTCCACGACTCCGAACGGTCCTCACCTATCATATACCAAGTGTTGCCCACTTTCAGGAAACCCGCTCCGTGGGCCTGTACGTTGTAGTCGTCGTTGTCGAGCCACATCTGCCCGTTGACGATGGTTGTCCAATCGGTGGAAGTGTTCGTTTGCTGGCTCCAGCCGGTGATGGTGGTGCACAAACCTATTAAAGTGAAAAGAAAAGTCTTGCTGTTCATGTTTTTTTTGTCTTTCTTCGTAGTGAATAAAATTTGATGAATCTATAGAAGTCCCTTTTAGTCTTTAATCACGATGCCCAACACATCGGATGGAGGACGATGCGACATGGCGCATCCCTGCATGGTGCAAATATAAGCATTATTATGCGGAAAGAACGAAAAAATGAAAGAAGATTTGGTTTTTTTGATAAACTTTCCAAATCTTTTGTGTGTTTGCTTTTTTATGTGTACATTTGTAATTTCAAAGTGCAAGGATTCATTACATATTCATTAACTTACGAAACAACTCTATGCGATATACTATCACCATCACACTGATTTCCGTCTTGATGCTAATATTGTGCTTACAGCCTGCATCGGCACAGAAGAAGATGAAACTACCCAAAAAACCACCTAAAGAATACGTATCCTACGAACCGGCGGAGCCAGATGTCATATCACCCAAATCCGCACCCGACAAACCGCTTCGGCAAGTGGATGAATCGTACGTCAAACTTGGCCCCATCAGCAATGGACCTCATGGCATTGATGTCAGCCACTACCAGGGCAGCATCAATTGGACGCAGGTGGCGAAGGACGACCATGCGGCTTACGTCTATATCAAGGCGTCGGAAGGCAGTGACAATATCGACGACATGTACCAGACCAATTTCCGAGGTGCAAAAAGGGCGAGGATTCCGGCAGGAAGTTATCATTTCTTCCGCGCCAATATATCCCCCCAGGCACAAGTCCGCAACTTCATGTCGCAGATCAACCTCAAGCAGCAGGACTTGCTGCCGCTCATTGATGTCGAGGTGCAGCCGAGGGGCATGTCGGACGAACGGTTCCGACAGGTGCTCAACGAGTTCCTGCGTTTGGTCGAGCGCGAGATAGGAAAGAAACCGATGATCTACACAGGCAAGAATTTCTACAACAAGATTTTCGCAGGGCATGGCTACAACAAGAAATACAAGTTCTTCATCGCCTGCTACACACTGGATGAACCTGTGCTCTACAACAACGACGACTTTATCCTCTGGCAATATTCACCGCGGGGAAGAGCCAAAGGCATACGAGGCGATGTGGATATGTCGAGGATACGAGGACGACACTCACTCAGGGAAATTTTCTATTAGGCCTTTCGTTTTGTGACCTTAAAAAGGAAACGATATGCTGCAAGCCATAAGCGACTTCATCTGGACCTATATCTTGCTGGCTGTGCTGGTGGGTTGCGGATTGTACTTCACAATCCGCACCAAGTTTGTCCAGTTTCGACTTCTGGGCGATATGTTCCGCCTTTTGGGCGAGTCGGCGTTCGGTGGCAAGAAGGGCAAGCATATCAACTCTTTACAGGCCTTTGCTGTGTCCATAGCCACCAGGGTGGGGACCGGCAACCTTGCTGGAGTGGCCACCGCCATTGTGTTGGGAGGACCTGGAGCGGTCTTCTGGATGTGGTTGATTGCCATCATCGGATCAGCAACTGCATTCGTGGAATCAACCCTTGCCCAGCTTTACAAACGGCATAGCACCGATTCCTTCATTGGCGGACCTGCCTACTACATCCTCCACGGACTGCATTGCAAATGGATGGCGAAACTCTTCGCCGTGCTCCTCATCATCACTTTCGGACTCTCCTACAATTCCATTCAGAGCAACACCATCTGCGGAGCCATGGACGAGGCTTTCGGATTCGGCCCGATGCTCGTGGGCTGTTTCCTCACCGCCATTTCCTTGCTCATCGTCTTCGGGGGCATACAGCGTGTGGCCAAGGTCAGCAGCGTCATCGTGCCCATCATGGCCATCGGTTATTTCATACTTGCGCTCTATGTGGTCATCGCCAACGCCAAGTTGATGCCCGAGATTTTCAGGATTATCATCAGCGATGCCTTCGGTTTCCATCAGGTGGCTGCAGGAGGCATCGGAGCCACCATGCTCTATGGTGTCAAGCGCGGACTCTTCAGCAATGAGGCTGGAGAGGGATCTGCGCCCAATGTGGCGGCCACAGCGGCAGTCAGCCATCCCGTGAAGCAGGGACTGATCCAGGCGCTTGGCGTCTTCACCGACACCTTATTGGTGTGTAGTTGCACGGCCTTCATCATCCTGGTCAGTGGACTCTACAACTCTACGGAACTCAATGGCATCCGACTCACGCAGAATGCCTTGCAGAGCGAGGTGGGACCGCTTGGCATCTATTTCGTCGCCATAGCCATACTGCTCTTCGCCTTCAGCAGTATCATCGGCAACTACTATTACGGCGAGGCCAATATCCGTTTCCTCTCCAACCGCCCCTGGGTGCTCACCATCTACCGACTGTGTTCGGGAGGAGTGATGGTCATCTTCGGAGCCTTAGCCAGTCTCGATGTGGTTTGGAATCTGGGCGATGTCTGCATGGCACTGCTCACAGCCTGCAACCTCGTCGCCATACTCTTGCTCGGGAAATATGCCTTCCGACTGCTCGACGACTATATGCGGCAGAAACGGGAGGGAAAGAACCCAACGTTCCATCAATCCACACTGCCCGAAATCAAGGACGATGTGGAGTGCTGGTGATCAACACGACAATTCATATCAAAAAAACTCTTTCTTACAAACTTACAAACAATTTGGCGTTATGATAAAACAAAAGAAGATTGTTCAAGCCTTACAGAAAGGTTCTCAACGGTTATTATCTCTGATGTTGACCTGTTTGGTCTTTTATGTCGCGGAAGGTCAGGTTCCTTTCACCCAGCCCACAAAAGTTTTCCTGATGCACAGCAGTGGCAACCACCTGGAGATGGGAAGCGATGCGGGAGGATGGATAGAAGCACCTACAAAAAGCAATCCGCAGATGCTCACCTTCATCCCAGATGGACAAGGCTACTACAACATCCAGGCGGGCGACCAACCTCTTTTTCTCGCTTTCGCCAGTCCATGGAACTCCAAGTTCATCGATGACTCTTCTTTGCCCGAGACAAAGTTTGCCATCGAACAGGCTACCAGTCATTTCTACAAAATCCGATGTCTTGCCAACGACAAATACCTGGGTACTGACAGCAACGAAGGCCACAACAAGGTCTATACCGACAAGAGCGGCAGTGACCTCAAGCATCAGTGGTACTTCAGCGACAAAGTAAACTCCATGCCACCATCCGACACACTGCGGTATATGGTCAACCCCTTAGTGGTGCGCCAGCATTTCGATGGCTGGGGAGTATCGCTCTGCTGGTGGGCTGGTCAGTGCGGCAAATGGTCGGATCAGAAAATAGATGAGATCATCTCGTGGATGGTCAGCCCTACAGGACTCAACTACAGTCATTTCCGCTACAACATAGGCGGTGGTGACGACCCGCTCAACCGCAACTGCACCCCCCACCACATGGGTTCAGGCAAAGGACTGAGGGCTGAAATGGAAGGATTCAAAGACTCGACTGACGACGAGTACCATTGGGACCGTGATGCCGCACAGCGCAAGATCATGCTCAAAATCAAGGAAAAACGGCCCGATGCAGTGTTCGAGGCGTTCAGCAACTCTTGTCCTTATTACATGACCTATAGCGGATGTGTCAGCGGAAACAGCGACGGAGGTAAAGACAACCTCAAACCTCAGTATTACCAAGAGTTCGCACACTATCTGGTGGATGTCTGCAAGCACTACAAGGACGAATACGGCATAGAGTTCAAGACACTTGAACCCTTCAACGAATCAGCCACGAATTTCTGGTTTGCCAACGGAGTTCAGGAGGGGTGCCATTTCGATTTCCAGTCGCAGATCAATTTTATACGTGTGCTGGCGCCCATTCTCAAGGAATCCGGACTCAACACAATCATCTCTGCTGCCGACGAAACCAATGTGGGTATTGCCGTGGATGGCATGAAACGCTACATCGAAGCAGGGGCAGATCAGTTGGTGGGACAGTGGAACACGCATACCTATTCGGGCAACAATGTGGATAGAGCACGGTTCAGCCAACTCGCTCACCAAACAGGCAAACCACTGTGGATGAGCGAGGTGGGAGCTGGTGGAAACGGTATTGGTGGCAACCTCAGCTTGGCACAGAAACTCTTCGACGACATGCGCTACCTACAGCCGGAGGCTTGGATTGACTGGCAGTATATGGAGGAAGCCAACGACCAGTGGTGCACCATCCGCGGCAATTTCAACGACCAGACCTACCGCAAGGTGAAAAACTACTACGTACGTCAGCAGTGTTCACGTTTTATCAAGCATGGCTACGACATCATCGCATCACCCTGTCCGCAATCGCTTGCAGCCATCAACCCCACCCGCGACACTATTGTGGTTGTGGCACTCAACGAAGGGTTCTCTGCAACACATGTCATCGACCTCTCCCTTTTCACCGAACTGCCTGCCCGCAGCAGTATCCGCGCTTACCGTACTTCTGAAAGCGAGAATCTTGCGAATGCCTTAGCAAGCGTCAAGATGGATAGCACGAGTCTTGTCCTCTCCATGCCAGCTCAGAGCATCACGACTTTGGTCATACCATGTAAGGCCGAAGTCATCGAAGACGAGGCTGAACTGATCGACGGGTGTGAGTATCTCATCATACCACGGCAGGAAACGACCTGCGCCATTTCCGCCAAGGGCAACAGGGTGACGATTGAGAATATTGACTACGCTGATGCGCAGCGGTGGAAGCTGACAAAGGTGGGAGAGGGTACATACACGCTGCAAAATGCTTTGGGATTGCGACTCACATCCCATCGCTCAACGGGCAACTCGTCGTTGACGGCACAAGCCACGACTTCGAATGAACAGGAATTCCGCATCGAACTCACCGACATAGCCAACTACAAGATTCTGGTCAGCAAGTATCCCAAGTATGGGTTCGACCTCACAAATGCTTCGTCAAGCGCTGGGACTACAGTTGGTATTTGGGAGTATGAACAAGGCAGCACCACGCCAACACACCGCCAATGGATGCTGTTCCCTCTCAAGTCTTCTGCTAATGAAGTCGATATCATTGAAGGTGTAAGGACCGACGAAGTCCCCACCAACCCATCGGCTGTGTATGACCTCTCAGGGCGTCGGGTGGCTTCAGACGACCTTTCCAGACTCTCCAAAGGCATCTATATCCGTGGCGGAAAGAAATATATCAAGTAATAATCCGTAGGGACGCGACGTGTCGCGTCCGCCATCCCCCCCATCCCCATCTCATCTAAGGTAACCAAAAACTCCCCTCCCCTCCAAGGGGAGGGGCAGGGGTGGGGTGATGTATCCCGACCCAAAAACTCCCCTCCCCTTTAAGGGGAGGGGCAGGGGTGAGGTGAAAAACTAAAGCCTAAAGTCTAAAAACTAAAGCCTAAAGTCTAAAAACTAAAGCCTAAAGTCTAAAAACTAAAGTCTAAAATTACTCCACGCTATTGCACCTATCCGTATAGAAGCGTTTGAA
>CAMOWU010000052.1 GCA_946628545.1 uncultured Bacteroides sp.
TGACGAATCTCGGATATACACTCACGCAACACGAGGTTCTCACGCTCGTCTTCATCTACATCATGGGTGTTCACGCCCCAGCGCAGGTCAATGAACTGTACGGTGATGCCTTCGGGTGCCAATCGTTCCTGCAACATGGGCGCCACACGGTTCATGATGATGTCGCGTTCGGCGTCCATGTCCTTGAAGGTGCTGCTTAAGAACACTTTGATATTCTTTCCTCTTTGGTTTCTCATAGGCTGAAATCATAGATTGTTATATCGGATTCGCATCGGAAAGCGCCCGCAACGAGATATTCAGAATCTTGGTGCCAGTTGCCAATGCTCCTTTCGTGTCAAATCAGGTGCAATTTACACATAATTTGGAGATTACAGGTCAGTCTTATGAAAAATTATCTTTTTTTGAGGAAAGATGAGTATTAATCTTGTGTCAGTGTGTTTCCTTTTTGTTTTCTCGTGCATAAAATGCCAGTCATACGTTGACTTTTTTTTGTAGTTTGGAAGTGCATGTAATTGCATCATCAACCAGCAATATATGTTAAATGCGAATAGCACGAAGGCATGCTGCCCCATGCGGATGAAGATGACATGAAGGCATAGCACTCATCATTCTTTAATTCGAGGTGATCAAAAGGTCTTTGAGTGTGACTTGCTTTTGAACGCTACCGCTATACTTGTTTGGCTTGATGCCGAAACTGGTGATGAGTGTCAGCATCAGTGATTTTTTTGTCTTGCTCTGTCGTAGGAAAGATTCTATCTTGTTGTCGAAATTCTCGGCGTCGTCCTTGGTGATTTCATACTCCCCACGCGCGAATTTCATTTCACAGAGATTGACAGTTTGGTCAGCTCGGTCGATCAGCAAATCTATCTGTGCCCCTCTCTTTCCCTCCTCCGCTTTGCTTGTCCAGCAACAGACGCGGGTTTGTATTCCTGGTATGCCAAGTGCGTTTTTGATTTGCTTGATATGGTTGAGGCATAGGATTTCGAATGCATAGCCACTCCATGCGCGATACCTGGGGCTGTTGAGTGAGTTTGTCCAAAACGTTTCATCCTGATACTTGTTTGCCTCGCTGTAGTGGAAATGGAAGAGTGTGAAGGCATCAGTAAGTTGGAAAAGGACGTCGCGCTTAGTCTGCCCAAAGGGGATGTATCGACGGATGAAACCACATTTCTCCAGTTCTTCCAGCATGGTTGTGAATTTCTGGTTGTTGTTCAAACCTGTATGCCTTAGTATTTCTTTTCGGGTCAGTCCTTTTCCTTTTTTTGCGAGTGCTGTGACAATGGTGATATAGTCGTTCGCTTTCTTGAACAACGACCGATACAGGTTGTCAAATTCTCCAGTCAACTCTCCTCCGGATGTGAAGAACAATCGGTCGATGTTTTGAGCCACACTTTCTTTTGGGTTCATCAGCGAATAATAGTATGCCACTCCTCCCATGACCATGTAGCACTCAGCAATCTCCTTTTCCCTGTATCCGAATCCGTAAGCCTTGAAATAACGTTGCGTTTCCTCCAGAGTGAATGGCGCGATATATATCTGATGTGTCTTTCGGTTGTGAAGTCCCCCACGGTTGTTGATGATGTTGTCGATGATCCACGATGTTGCGGAACCACATACAATCAGTTTGATGTCGGTCCGTGCGTCTGCCCACCCATTCCAAAAACGCTCCAATGCGGAGATGAATTTTGAACGGACGGTATCCATCCAAGGCATCTCGTCGAAAAACAGAATTTTCTTTCCTTTTGGGAGAAGTTCGAGGTAGGTTTGCAACTCGTCGAACGCCTCAATCCAGGAATGAGGCCGCGTGGCTGAGGGGAGCAGTCGCCTCAATGTGAAGTAGAAATTTGACAGTTGGTCGTTGATGTCAGCATTCTCCATTCCTGTCAAAGCAAAGCACAATTGGTCACCGATGACTTCCCTTATGAAGAAAGTCTTGCCCACCCGTCGCCGGCCATAGATAGCGACGAACTCCGAACTATCCGTTGCGAGTAGGTCTTGCAGTTTTTTGCGTTCCTGGTCACGCCCAATCAAGAGTTTATCCATCATCGTTGCTTTTTTGATGTTATTTTGTTTTTGGGGCTATATACAGCATCAAGGGGGATGTTGTTCTTACTCCCGCATTGGTACCGCAAAGATAATGTATTTTTTGTGTTTGAGCAACTTTGAGGGTTGAAAACTGCTCAAACGGCATGAATTTTACTCGTTTGAGCAACTTTGAGGGTTGAAAACTGCTCAAACGGCATGAATTTTACTCGTTTGAGCAACTTTGAGGGTTGAAAACTGCTCAAATGGCCTGAATTTTCTTCGTTTGAGCAGTTTTGAGAGTTGAAAACTGCTCAAACGACTTAAAAAATTCTCGTTTGAGCAGTTTTCGGACTATTCTGGCTTCATCTGACTGACGGAACGAGATGTTTTGGTTCATCTCTTCAGCACCTTTCTGACGCTAACCGTACCGTTGAGGTAGAGAACTTTCTCTATAAAGATTTGGTTGGGTTGCGGGGTGTTGATGCGGATGCCGTTGAGGTCGTAATACTCGGTGGATAGGATTTCAGACCCATCGGCGATGTCGTTGGTGTCAATGCGCTGGATATCTACGGGAATGGTTTCAGAGAAGATGTCATTATTGGTGCACACGCTGTTGGGCAGTTCGATGGTGGGGCGTCCGAAGAGCGCCAGTTCTGTACCTCCATCGGAGTAGCGGCCGAAGGTTTGCCAACGTGGCTGCGCCAGATAGCGGATAGAGTCGCTCCAGGTGCCATCAGCAGCCGTGATGGAGACGAAAGCCCCGTCGGCGTTCTCCAGTTTGAAGGGAACATGCAGTTGGGTCTGCGACGTGCGGTCGTCGCACCAGACGATGCGATAGCCATGTGCTGGGATGATTGTGCTGGCCAGTTGAGGGTCCGCCTCGATACGCGCTTTCAAGGGCTGCGCAGGGTCGTCGCTCAGATATAGGCTGGCCAAGTCGAAGTCTTCGTCGGTGGTGTTGTAGAGTTCGAGCCAGTCGCTCTTCTTGCCGTAGTCGCTCACGTAGATGTCGTTGCCGGCGCTCACCTCGTTGATGCGCACCTTGGGTCTTGCTGGGTCTTTCTGCAGTGGCTCATAGACCGCCACCAACTCGTAATCGCCCTGTGGCAGCAGTTTGTCGGCTATGATGACGGAGTCAGCTGTCAAGAGACTCTCCCCGTTGTCCCAGCCCTTGAATACATATCCAGCAGGAGCCACAGGCGTGAGTTGGATGGGCGGGAACAGCATCCAGTTGAAGCGTCCGGTCGGTATTTCCTGACCGTTGAGCAGGATTCTCGCTCCCTCCACATTGGAATGGATGTTCATGCCATATTCCCCTTCCAACTTGAGGGTGGTGCGGAGCGTTTCCAGGAGTGCGGCCTTGCGGGCTGTGTCAGCCAGCGCATTGTAAAGGTTCTTCACCTTCTCCATAGGGTCAGCCTTTTCCAGACTGAGAGCCTGAGCCGTGGTTTCAGCCATCTTGTAGATGATGGGCTTGGCCCGTTCAGGCTCGAAGACACTGCCCCCCATCATGCAGTAGGCGTCGATGAACTGCTTTTGGAACGGTCCGTACTTCATCATGCTCTTGAAGATCTCCGGCAGTTTTCTGTTTCCTTTGGTCAGTACTTGGTGTAGCATGTCGGTGTCGCCGAATCCCCCATCGAGGTCGTGGAAGACCAGGTGGATGCGTCCGTCGTCGCTTCGGCAGCAGAAACCTTTCAGGTTCTTGAATCCGCCACGTAGCCAGTCGAGGTTGCCCGCATAGATCTCCGCAGCCATGTAGTTGCAGTATTCATCCACATCCAGCACCTCCGCCACTTTCTGCCAGTTCTCTAAGATGGGGTTCCGACCTAAGGACATCGCTGCATTATACCACTGGTTCAGTTGCTGGGCATCCCCCGCTTTGATGATGAGTTCATCTTCCCACTGGTCGATGTCTTCGTTGTCGATACCGTAGTTGCTGAAGGCGAACTGGCGGTTGCTCTCCTCCCTGAGGTTGAGCATTCCGAGGTAGTGTCCGTTGATGAAGACGTGAGCTGGCTGCCAAGCCTGGCAGTCGAGGTAGAGTCCGCTGGTGCGAACCAGTTCATGAATGGCAGCGTCCTTGATGCGCATGTATTGGTCTTGTCCGCCGTTGCGCACCAGCATGCTCTTGAGTTTGATGTAGGGTTTGGTGTTGAAGACGGGATAGTCGTAGGACTTGATGCCCTCGAACACCTTCTCGCACTTGAGCTTGAATGACGAGCGATGGTCGAAGAATTCGTTGCCTGCGTTGAAGCGAGTCCATCCCCCGAAGATGGTGAATCTCACCTCCTGGTTGATGGCCTCTTGGTATTTGCCTTGCGCATCAGGCACAAAATACTCCACGTTGACGGGTCGTTCCCAGTCCATGTTCTGGTTGGCTGGCGTTTTGGAGTTGTTGGCCGTTCTTCCGTTAGTGCCCCGCACATACAGTCCGATGGTGTCGTCGAAGAAGTTGTCGGGATGCGAGCTGACATTCAGTACCGGCAGGTAGAGGCCCAAGTTGTCGTAGATGAATGTGCGCGTCACTACTGGGCTGTTCAACCACCCCTCTCGAGCCAGCATGAAACGGTAGATGACTGTGGTATCGACATGGAATTGTCCGTCTTCACTTACCAACCCCTTTCCCGGCATCGGTACCGAACCGTCGGTCGAGAACAGAAGTGTAGTGCTGTCGGGAATATCCACGTGGAAGTCCAGCCCATGTTGGATCACGCCGCCTGTGGTGCTGACAACAGGCGCTGCCACACGATTGGTGGCAAGGACGCAACCGTTGTTGGACATGCCAGGTGAAGGCTGGGCTGTGAATCCCCACTCCTTACCCCCGTCGGTGGAACGCAGATAAGAGGCACGTGCTATTGAGGACGGGTAGGGCAATGCGTCAACCACTTGGTCGTCAGCTGTCATCAGGGTAATCTCACCGCCTTCCGGATCCAGCTGGAGATTGACTTGCTTAGCAGAATAGTTGCCATAATAACCTGTTCCATGGTAGTGGTCGAACCAGAGGATGGCGAATCCTTTTGCAGGAACAAGTCCGTGAGCGATTGTCAGTCTGAAACTGCTCTCCGTTCCTTCTGCGTCGGTATGCTTGAGTTGCATTCCAGAAAGAGTGACATCCTGTTCGGTCGGGTTGTAGAGTTCAATCCATGCCCCGTAGTTGTAGGAATGGTCGATGTACTGGTCGAGATTGGCCACCTGGATCTCATTGATCAACAACTGGCTCTGACCAGACATACGGTTTGCCAGGATGAAGCATATCGCCACTAAGAACAGTCGGATGTTAAGAAAATCTCTCATCAATGCCATTATGTGAATAATTTTTCATAATTTTGCACGCAGAATCGGAATAGAGCCGTTTTGTTGTATAAGTATTACAATAATATACAAATCAAGTATTGCTTAATCATATAGAATAAGGTAAGAAGAAATGAAGAATATCGCCATCCTCGCCTCAGGTACAGGCACCAACGCAGAGAACATCATCAGATATTTCCAGGATTCCGACACCGTGAAGGTGGCTTTTGTGCTGGTAGATAACCCCACCGCCCAGGCTCGTGAAAGAGCCAAGAATCTCTGCATACCCACCTACATCAGGATGCGCGGGGAGTTCAAGGAACCCACACTCATCCTTCCTCTGCTCGACCTCTACCACATCGATCTCATAGTGCTTGCGGGTTCGCTGATTTTCCTGCCCCCTTATCTTACCCAGCGCTATGATCACCGCATCATCAATATCCACCCCTCACTGCTGCCCAAGTACGGTGGCAAGGGATTCTACGGCCATAAGGTGCACGAGGCAGTGATTGCAGCCGGCGACAAGGAGTCGGGCATCACCATCCACTATGTCAACAACGAGTATGATTCAGGCGACATCATTTTCCAAGCCACCTGTCCTGTCCTCAGTGACGATACTCCCGATAGCCTCGCCATGAGAGTGCATACACTTGAGTACCAGCACTATCCTCATGTCATAGAGGAAGTAGCCGGTACTCTGAAGGGTTAGTCGCTGTTGTGAGCGATGATACTACTTGATGCGTTTCAGTCCAGGCCAAAAGCCGCTTTCCATTTCTTGTATTCTTCCTGCTCCTTGGAATCGACACATCCATCCACACGGATCACCTTGTTGATGAACTTCTGTATCTCGGAGAGGATGACGTCGCGGTCGTCGGCATCAAATCCTTCGACCACTTCCTGAGTCTCACCCACAATCTCGTCTAGGCTGTAGGTCTTGTCGAAAGCCGAATAAACCGATTTCTTCATTTCCTCGTCGATGGCACCGACCACTTCAATGCCCGACACATAAGCCTCAAGAAAGTCTTTTTCTTTCTGGTCGTAGTTGCCATCACAGCTGGCGAAGTACAGACCTGTCTTGGCCATCAGCTTGACGACCTTGACCAATTTTTCCATTTCTCCCATACCTTACTTTTTAGATTTAGCACCTAATGAACCTGAAGCCAGCGCTATGATGCTGAGTATAGCGCCCAAAAGTCCACCGCTGGACTTGGAAGACGAACCGCCTTTTCCCAGTTTGCCGAGGATGTCGCCCAATCCGCCGCCAGAGGAAGGTTGCTTGCCGTTGCCGAGACCGATCTTGCCGAGGATGTCGCCCAGTCCACCACCAGAAGAAGGAGCAGAAGGAGCGGGTTCGCTGGTTTCGCCAGTGCCGATCTTCTCCAGGGCGTCGTCGAGGTTGTTGTTGGTGACGTTTTCCAACGACATCTCGGGATTGCCCGTTTCCGGTGCCACTTCAGGCTCCTTGTCTTTAGTTACCGCGGTCTTGCCTTTGCCAAGACCACCGAGGATATCGCCCAAGTCCATGCCGCCTTTGGAGCCGCTGAGGATCTTGCCTGCGATATTGCCTTTCAGAATGTTCTCAAAAAAACTTCCCATAGTCACATTTTTATAGGTTAGTAGTTTGTTTGCTACAAAACTAAAAAAATTTTTTTACATACCAAAACGCATTGTCAATATTTTTGTAAGACAATGCTTTATAGGCAATTTTTTTACGCCCTGTGGGCGCATCGCAGGCAGGGATGCCTGCATACCCTTAAACGATCATTGGGGTTGGAAAGAGCGCGATAAGAGGATGTGAGCTGATGAGGCATGAAATAGGTACACCAATTGGTGCATCACCAAGTGGTGAATAAAAAATATGATTGTTTATCCTATTGAGAGCCAAATATTTCATTAAAATTCAAGTTTATTCACCAATTGGTGCATCACTATTTGGTGAATACAAATATAATCATTATATTTGCACTGTAATCTAAAGAGAAAGAATATGGGAAGTCCGTTTATATATGGTATGTCGGTCGATGGCGAGCATTTCACCGACCGTGAGTGGGAGACAAAACGTCTGGCACTGAATTTCACGAACGGTGTCAACTCAATCTTGATTTCACCCCGACGCATGGGTAAGACCTCGTTGGTGAAGAAAGTTGCAGGGATGGTGAACTCTGACGACCTCAAGGTGGTGTATGTGGATATCTACAATTGCCGCACTGCCTACGAGTTTTATGAGAAATTTGCTTCCGCTGTTATCCGAGCCACAGCTACAAAGGTGGAAAAGATGATAGAGACGGCCAAGAAGTTCCTGATGGGTGTGGTGCCGCAAATCAACTACAGCCCAGAGCCTAATACCGACTTTTCGCTGTCAGTTGGTATTACTCCTAACGCCAATCCACCGGAGGAGATTCTGAACCTGCCAGAAAGGATTGCCACAGAACGAGGTATTCGAATAGTTGTATGTGTGGATGAATTTCAACAAATCGGGGAGATGCCTGATGCATTGACGGTGCAAAAGACCATTCGCAGCGTATGGCAGCACCACCGTCGCACTTCCTATTGCCTGTTTGGGAGCAAGCAACACTTGATGTCGCAGCTTTTCTATAGCCGCAAGATGCCTTTCTATCAGTTTGGTGACATGTTTTTTCTCAAGAAGATACCCACAGACAAATGGGTGCCTTTCATTGTGGAAAGGTTCAAACAGTCAGGTAAGGTTATATCCTCCACATTGGCTGAGCGTATTTGCCAGGCTGTGGACAACTACTCCGCTTACGTTCAGCAGCTGGCATGGAATGTATTGGTGGTATGTGGAGAAGAGGTCACACCACAAGACATTGAGGAAGGTCTTGGCGCCACTTTGGATCAGGTCGCCCCTCTTTTCATTGAGCAAACAGCCAATCTCTCCACTTATCAATTGAATTTCATCAGAGCCATCTGTCGTGGGTACCATGATGGCTACGGACGTTCTGAAGTGGCCAGTCAGTTCAGCCTTGGCAGTATGTCGAATATCTCTAAACTGAAAAAAGCCCTTGTGGATAGAGATATTGTGGAAATCACGGAAAGTGGTTGTCATTTGGCCGACCCACTGTTCAAGTTATGGTTCATCCGAGAAATGATGTGACTTGCGATGCAAGGCCTTTATAAAAACTCCCCGGGCATGGTGCGATTCATGTCCGGGGAGTTGTGTTGGGATTGTGAGGTATCGGGCTACATCACCACCTTCACCTGGTGCTTGCCAGTGGAGTAGGGGATGCTGTTGCCCTCGATGGGTGCTCCATCCAGGGTGATGGACTTCACGCCACACTGTTTGCCGTCGGGGTTCTCGACGCAGATGACGTACTCAGCGTCGCGGAAACGGCGGGTCACGGTGTAGCCCTTCATGGACACAGGCAGACAAGGATTGATGACCAGTCCGTTGTAGGCGGGTTGTATGCCCAGGATGTACTGGCTCACTGTGAGCCACATCCAAGCCGCGGTACCCGTCAGCCATGAGTTCTTGCCCTCTCCAGGTTTAGCCGCGTCGCGTCCAGCCACCATCTGGCAGTTCACGTAGGGTTCCACACGGTGAAGGGTCTGGTAGTGCTCCTCCACATAAGCTGGAAGGATCTTCACATAGTGGCTCCAGGCGTCATTGCCTCTTCCCTGCAGGGCCTCAGCGATGATGACCCAAGGGTTGTTGTGGCAGAAGATACCCGCATTTTCCTTGTATCCCTCAGGATAACTGCTGATTTCGCCGTACTCAGGATAATAGCGTGTGAATGCCGGCCAGTTGAGCACGATGCCATGTTCACATTCCAAGTATTTCTTGGTGGCGTCGAGTGCCTTGCCAGGCAGTCCCAGCTCCTGTCCGATCCGTGCCATGGCACACCAGCCCTGGCTTTCGATGAAGATCTTGCCCTCCTCATTCTCGTTGGATCCCACTTTCCGACCATAGTAGTCGTAGGCGCGGAGATACCACTCGCCGTCCCATCCATCAGCCTCGACAGCCTTGCTTACTGCCTCCACTTGTGCCTGTGCGCGCTGCGCCTCTTCCTTGAGTCCCACTTGCTGGCACAGTTCCACATACTGGCGTCCGGTGAAGACAAAGAGTCCGGCAATCATCAGCGACTCAGCCTTGGTGCCTTCGCTCTTGTTTTCGGTGGTCTGGAAACTCTCGTTGGGGTCGAATGAGAAGCAGTTGAGGTTCATGCAGTCGTTCCAGTCGGCTCGGCCAATCAGGGGCAGCCCGTGCGGACCGAGGTTCTCCATCACATGGTTGAACGACACCCTCAGGTGTTCCATCAACGACACCTCGCTTCCAGGCTGGTTGTCGAATGGCACGGGTTCATCAAGGATGCTGAAGTCGCCCGTTTCCTTGATATATGCCACCGTTCCGAAGATGAGCCAGCATGGGTCGTCGTTGAATCCGCTTCCGATGTCGTTGTTGCCACGTTTGCTGAGTGGTTGGTACTGGTGGTAGCAACTGCCGTCGGCGAACTGTGTGGAAGCGATGTCGATGATGCGCTGCCGTGCCCTTTCGGGTATGAGGTGTACGAATCCCACGAGGTCCTGGTTGGAGTCGCGGAATCCCATGCCTCGCCCTATACCGCTTTCGAAGAAGGAGGCTGAGCGCGACATACAGAAGGTGACCATGCACTGGTATTGTCCCCAGATGTTGACGGTGCGGTTGAGTTTGTCGTCGTCGCTCTCCACGCTGAAGATGCTGAGCAGTCGGTCCCAGTAGGCCTTCAGTTCAGCGAAAGAATCAGCCACCTTTTCCTCTGTGTCGAACTGTGCGAGCATCTGGCGGGCCTTGGTCTTGTTGATGACCTGTGGTGCCTCCCACTTCTCGTTGTCCTCGTTCTCCACGTATCCGAGCAGGAAGACGAACTCCTTGCTCTCGCCTGGAGCCAGTTCCACCTCCAGATAATGCGAAGCTATAGGGCTCCAGCCATGCGCGTGGCTGTTGTGTGGATGGCCTTCGGTCACAGCCTGTGGCTCACGTATCTCGTTGTACATGCCGACGAACGACTCTCGGTCGGTGTCGTAGCCCTGTACGGGGGTGTTCACGCCGTAGAAAGCATAGTGGTTGCGGCGCTCGCGGTACTCGGTCTTGTGGTAGAGCACCGAACCGTCGATTTCCACCTCGCCCGTAGATAGGTTGCGCTGGAAGTTCTCCCCGTCGGTGGCTGCGTTCCACAGACACCATTCCGTATAGGAGAAGACCTTGATGGACTTCTTGTCTTGAGTGTGGTTGGTGAGGGTGAGTTTCTGCACCTCGGCATGGGTGTTGAGCGGAACGAAGAAGAGCACACTGGCCTCCACACCGTCTTTCTCACCGGTGATGCGCGTGTAGCCCATACCGTGACGGCACTCATAGCGGTCGAGCGGCGTCTTCACAGGTTTCCAACCAGGACTCCACACCGTGTCGCCATCCTTGATGTAGAAGTAGCGGCCTCCGTTGTCCATTGGCACGTCGTTGTAGCGGTAGCGGGTGATGCGGCGGAACTTGGCGTCCTTGTAGAAGCTGTAGCCACCTGCGGTGTTGGAGATGAGCGAGAAGAAATCCTCTGTACCCAAATAGTTGATCCATGGCCATGGGGTGCATGGGTCGGTGATGACATATTCGCGATGCTGGTCGTCGAAATGTCCGTAGCGTTTTTCGTTTTTCATTGTTTTGTCAGACTATATTCTGTTGTTTTTCGCTGCAAATATAGTTATAATTTGCAAGATAGATGTCATAACAAATAAAAAAGTGCGGTAAAAATACCGCACTTATAAATATCAGTAGAAGTGTCGTTGACGACGTACGGAGACTCTTGCTCCTGAACTGCCTCCTGATGAAGAGCTCGACTTGCTTCTCTTGCTTGATTTGACGTTGCTGCTTGAAGACGAACTGCGTCGTGAGGAGCGTGAACGCGCTGCTGAGCGCACTTTCTTGTCCGCTTTCACTGAATCCACAGCCACGGTGTCGGTGTCGGCTGGTACAGGAGTAGCCCAGATGTGCTTTTCAAAATCCACCATCTGTTTCTCGATGTTCTTCTGTGCCTTCACCATGTCGGAATCATTGGTGTAGATCTGTTGAAGGGACTTGTTCTGCATGTTGGTGGTCATATAGATCTCACCCTTGTACTGGTTGGAGGCAAAGAAGTCGGCAGCCGACATGGTAGATGCGTTGTTGATGTCGCTGGTCATGACGACCACATTGTTGAGGAAGGGCTCCAGGTCCTCATACTTCACCCAGAAAAGCGGTGAGGTGCGCACATCGTCCATGCTCCAGTCGTCGGCTCGATGCAGTACAGGGCAGATGGCTACCACCTTGGAGTGGTAGGTCGCCGTGTATTGGTCGTAGTAGGAGCTTTCCTTGATGTTGTAGCTCAGCACTTCGCTGGAAGGTATATCGACATCTTCCACCTTGATGCTGTTGCCGTCGATCTCGTAGGGAATGTCGTAGCGGTCGAGCATATCCTTGAAGTGCATGCGGCTGGCTTTGTCGAAATGTTCGATGGCGTCCATCTTGTATTCATAAACCGGCAACTTACCCGTGTTGACGAGTCGGAAGATGGTGCAGAAGAGGTTCATGCGGTTGTCGGTTGGAGTGACGGGATAATAGAGTGCCGCATTGCGGTCCTTTGTGAGGTCGAGTGTCTTGTAGAGGTCACGTCTCCACACCACGTCTTCCGCTGCCTTGACCGAGGTTGGAAACATCAGGCTTGCCCTGTCGGTTCCTGTGTTTGCCTTGCTGGTGTTGGACGTGCGGTTGTTGTTGCGTTGCACACGTGTTCTTGATGGCTGTGCCATCAGCGAGATTGTGAGCAACACTCCTATGGTCAGAACTAATGTACGTTTCATCATCTATCTGTTGTATTATGTTTTAGTTCACTATCACTTCCATTGCTGACGGCAGTGTTCGTTCGATGCCGTCAGGTCCCACAGCGTGCACGCGTGTGATGTAGAAACGTGCTCCTCTTGTGAGCTGTCGCATCTGCTGTTTCTGTCGTTCGCTGAAGTTGGTGGATTGCGACACTTCGGGTATGACGTTACCCAGTCGGTCGTAGAAAGTTGTTTCGAAGCTCAGCACTTTGAAGCTGATGTTGAGCAGTCCGTCGTCGATGGCCGCACCGATAGCGGGTGCCTTGAGCAGCGCCGCTTTCGACACTGGCTTGCCACCTCTGTACCGGTCGGTGTTTCCGTCAGCTCCTGTCACGTCGATATAGGGTGTGGGGTCGGGGAGTTTTCTGACGTGGAAGGGGAACTTGCCCATTTCCTGTGATCGTCCTTCCAAAGTGGCCATGACAGTGAAGACCACATCCTCGCCCACTTTTGATGGCACAGCCACGTATTCACCGGGTTTGGTCTGTGTGAGACTTCCCCCGCTCATGGTCAGGCTGATGTTGGAAGTAGGTACTCCAGGCACCGACACGGCGATGGGGTTCTGGTAGCCTGCGTAGAGCATGTTCATCATTGTAGCCGAGACGGTGGCTGATGGTTCGACCACGGTGTAGGGTTGTGAGAACTCGCGTCGGATTTCCTCTCCGTCTCCGTTTCGCATCATGAGGTAGCCCTTGAGTGTGAAGTCGCCGGTGGAGTTGCATACGGTCTCGTAGGTTCCGTTGTCGGATTTGAGCAGTGTGTTTCCCACATAGATGTCAGGACGTTGTGTGGTATCGACAGCCGCCATGATGATTTGTGCCGAGAACCTTCCTCCCCTGACCACAGTCCTTGAGCTGGGAATGACGTAGGCGTTGATTTGGTTCACGCGCACGTCCTTGATGTCGATGTTGGAGACCAGAGTGTGCAGCACCTCTCCCTCAGCGTATCGAACGTCGCCCTGCAGTTTGGTGAGCAGTGTGATCGCAGCGATGACGGGTGTGTTCTCAAACATGTATTGCTGCCAGTTCTTGCCTTGCAGTTTAGCTGCTCTGCTCGTTTCGGTCGATAGGCTGTTGGCGATGATTTTTCGTTGCACGGTGTCGGTGACCATGGTCAGCACCTTCTCTCTGTAGGAGTTGATGGCTCTGTAGAGTTTGCGTCCTTGTCCCACTCCTGGTGCGAGCATGACGTGTGTGGTGGCCTCCGTGTTTTCCTTGTTTCGGATGTTGTAGATGTTGGCCTTCTTTCCGTCGGCTTCCACAGCGATTTTCTTCTTCAGTTCTTCTGCATAGTCGTAGAGTGAGTCAGAGATGAGTTTCACTGCCTGCGCTTTCTCGTACCACTCTCTTGTCTTCTCCGGATTCTGCTTCATGGCATCGGAGAGTGTGTTGTAGATGGCCTTGTTCTGCAGAGAAGAATTGTCGGTGGAGCTTTTCAGTCGTTCACCTATGAGTTTGAAGCCATTGAGCACGTCAGAGCTGACGTTGAGCGCAAGCATAGCCATGAGCACAACGTACATCAGGTTGATCATCTTCTGACGTGGTGAGACTTTTCTTTTCTTTATAGCCATTTCACTTGTATTTGTTACTTATGCCACGGATTGTTGTTCTGAAGGCGTAAGTGTTGTGAACTTGATAATAACTACTGCTTCATGTTGACCTTGAGCGCCTCAAGCATACGTGCATACACTTGGTTGAGTTCCTCGATTTGCTCTGCCAGTCGCTTGGTTTGCGCGTTGATTTGGTCGATGGTGCCGATTTGCGAGCTGACGCTTCTCAGCTGTATCTCGTAGATGGAGTTGATGCTGGTGAGCGTGCGGTTCATGTTCTCCATCTCCTCTGAGTCGCGTGTGAGTCGTGCTGACTGTTCCGCCACTTTCTTGAGCAGGTCGGTGAGGTTGTTGAGTTCCTCCACATAGAGTTTGGTGGCTTCTTCCATCTCTGGTGTCATGCCAGCCGTTGAAGCGTTGATGACGGGTGAGGATGAGATGTTGCCAGCCAGTGCAGCCGCGTCGATCATTCCGCCTTCACTGTGTTCGCCGCCACCTCCAGCAGTGGATCCACCGCCGATGATGATATTGCCGCCAGTGCCAATATTTCCACCAGTGCTAACAGTACCGCCAGCGTTGCCAGTGCCACCGCCGCCGATGATGACTGTACCACCCGTAGGTACACCGCCACCGATGATGACAGTGCCGCCACCGCCTTGGCCTTGAAGGGCTGCTGTATGCTGACCACTGAGGTCGGTCTCTCCGTCTTCGTCGCCTTCGATTTCCGTGGTGACGAGATGGGTTTCGTTGTGGTCGTCCGTCTTCTCGTATGTGCGTTCAAAACCAGAGATGAAGAACACGATCACCTCGGTGCCCATACCGATGAAGAGCATGATGTCGGCTCCGGCGATATGTGTGAGCTTGAAGAGGGCTCCGAGAATCACGATGGAGGCACCCCACGAATAAGCGTAGTTCATGAACATCTGTCCATTCTCGCTGTCCATCCATTTCTGAATCTTCAGTAGATTCTTGACTTTTATCTTGGCCATATCTGTGTAGTTTCTTGGTTAAGTGTCAGGTTGAATATTATTATTTCATTTTCCTTCCGGCCGTTCCCACTTGTGTGCGCACGCAGCGGAATCCCACGAAGGATCGTCCCACGTTCTGGTACTCATAGCTTCTCCACGCCGACTTGATGAAGCTCTCAGGGTCTTTCCACGACCCACCTCTCACGCTCTTCTTCTTCAGCGCATAGGGGTCTTCCTTGGCGGCGCGGTAAGACAGCTCGGGGTTGACGTCGCTCATGGACAGCACGCCCGACTCGGTATAGACGGTGCTGGTCCATTCCGCCACGTTGCCAGCCATGTCGTAGAGTCCGTTGCTGTTGGCAGAGTAGATGCCCACTTTTGAGGTGATGAGGTTGCCGTCTTTGGTGTAGTTGCCACGGTCGGGTTTGAAGTTGGCGTAGTAGCATCCTCTGTCGCTCTTCACGTCGGGATTCTCCCAGGGCAATTCGTTGCCCGCCTTTCCTCTGGCAGCATACTCCCATTCCGCCTCTGTCGGCAGTCGGTATCTCTGTATGAACTTGGCGCTTCCTCCCATGCCTCGCATGAGGAAGTCGGTTCTCCAGTTGCAATAGGCTGTGGCCTGTTCCCAGTTCACGCCAACTACGGGATAGTCAGAATAGTTGGGGTGGCTGAAATAGAGCCTCATGTAGGGCTCGTTGTCTGCGTTCTGGAAGTCGTTGATCCAGCATGTGGTGTCGGGATAGACGTTGATGATGTATGTGTTGACAAAGTCCCACATGCTGGAGAGCGGTCGTGTGATGGTTTCGCGGTGGATCACGCCGTCGTCGTCGATATAGGCAGTGTCCTTGGATATCATCACCACCTCGTTGGGATCGACAGTGACGTCGGTGTTGAGGTTGCGCTCCTCGGGGTTGAGCCTGTACTTCCTCATGGCCGCCATGGCGTAGTCGAACGTCTCATATCGGTAGTTGAGCTGACTGGCGTCGAGCATTTTGGTCCCGTCGTAGGGATGTGTGATATACACACTTTCGATGGCCCTTTGCTGGTCTTCGTCAGGGTTCTTCCAGGGAATGGCTTTGGCCCAGTTGAGGTGTGGGGTGATGGGGTCTCCGTTTTTATCCTCTTCAATCTTGAAGGATTCGTCACCTCCGAAAGCGGGGTCAGCCAGTCTTTCTCGGATGATGGAGTCTCTTACCCAAAAGACGAACTGCCGGTACTTGGCGTTGGTCACCTCGGTTTCGTCCATCCAGAAAGCATCGACGGATATGTCTCTGGTAGGTACGTCCTTTCCCCAAAGGCTATCCACTTTCTCACTTCCCATTTTCAGTGAACCACGCTCCACAAGCACCATGCCGTAAGGTACGGGTTCGGAAATCGCCGAACCGCTGATACCGGTCACCTCACCGCCCGCAGCCTCGGATCCTTTGCGCGAGCCGAGGCAAGACGAGAGTACAAGCATAGCGAGCAGTAGAATTACTGCCACATTTCCTTTTCTCATATTACTTGATTCTTTTTTCAATTCTTACCTTGTTATATTGTGGCCATATTGTATGATGACTGATTGGTCATTACCTTATTTTATGGCCTTGTTGGTTGCTATAGTATTCTGACGGCTTTGTGTTTGTTGCGTCCTTTCTTGAAGAGGTCGAGGTCGGCTTGGTATCCCAGCACGATTTCGTGCGATCCGTTGGCGAGGTTGATGCCATTGGTGTACATTTGGTAGGAATAGCCGAGACTGATGCCCTGGAAATTACCTCCGATGAAGAAGGTGGTTGAGATATTGGGGCTGTAGCCCACACCTCCCCAGAACATCTTTCCGTCGTTGTTGTATGTGACCTTGCATTGTATGTCTTCTCTCCAGTTATCGAGGTCGGACTGCACCATGCATGAGGGTTGCAAAGATAAAAACGGATTTTTTAACTTAATATTGCATCCTGCCATAAAATAATATGCTGGCGAGATGTCGTACATGTTGGTTTCTCCGAGTTCGATGTGTGGCGACATAATGTGCTGCATGGATATTCCTGCCCAGTATTTGGGGTGGTAGAAGAAGAGTCCGGCTCCAAGGTCGAATGCGTTTCCGCTGACCTCAGCTGAAGGGAATGCGGGGTCGGTAGGGTCGTCGAGTTCCAGGTCGGAGGGGTCGATGGTCTCAGTGAGCAGCGATGGTTGTATGCCTATGGCCAGTCGCCCTTTTTTGCCTATGGTCATGTTGTAGGCGTACTGCACGGCAATGCGCTGAGTCCGGAAGATACCCACATTGTCGCTCATCAGACTTGCTCCCCCTCCATGTCTTGGGCTGAGGAAGTAGATGGGGCAGTCGGCTCCGGCATACATGGTTTTTGGCGCATCCTCGAAGCCTGCCATTTGCATGGAGTATGCGATGTGCACGCTGAGCAGTCCGTCGGTGCCGGCAGCGGCAGGGTTGTAGTAGGAACGCAGTGACGTGAAGTCGGAGAACTGCACGTCCATCTGTGCGTTGGCATTGAGTGAGAACACCCAGGTTGTCAATGCCGTCGCCACTATCCTTACTATTTCCTTGCACTTGCTTTTGCTCATATCGTCTTGCGGAAAAATATTCCATCTACATTATAATAAATAACTCATCAACTCGTTTTTTATTGTGTGAGCCTTGAAAATTGCACATAAAAGGCTAGTGATATGCAATATTTTCGAATTATTTTGCTATTTGCTCAAAAAGGTGTAACTTTGCACCGCAATTGTAATTTTTAGCTGAAAAGCTTTTTTTATTTTTCTTTGATTTTTATTGTAAAATCATCATTTATACATATTTAATAGTTTAATATGGGTTTAAAAATCGTTGTACTTGCTAAGCAGGTACCAGACACAAGAAATGTGGGCAAGGATGCGATGACAGCCGAAGGCACCGTCAATCGTGCAGCTTTGCCAGCCATCTTCAATCCAGAAGACTTGAATGCACTTGAGCAGGCTCTTCGCTTGAAAGAGCAGAACCCTGGCTCTACTGTGGGCGTCCTGACGATGGGTCCTCCACGTGCTGGTGAAATTATCCGTCAGGGTCTATATCGTGGTGCTGACACAGGTTGGTTGCTGACCGACCGCCTCTTTGCCGGTGCTGACACCCTCGCAACAAGTTATGCTCTCGCCACTGCCATCAAGAAGATCGGCGATGTGGATATTGTGATAGGTGGTCGTCAGGCTATTGATGGTGACACTGCTCAGGTGGGTCCACAGGTGGCTCAGAAATTGGGCTTGAACCAGGTGACTTATGCTGAGGAGATTCTGAAGATAGAAAATGGTGTGGCTACCATCCGCCGTCATATTGATGGTGGTATTGAAGTGGTAGAGGCACCCCTCCCAGTTGTGATTACCGTGAATGGAAGTGCAGCTCCTTGTCGTCCTCAGAATGCTAAACTGGTGATGAAGTACAAGCGTGCTACCTGTCCGATGGAGCGTCCCGCTGGCGGTACTGCTTACGACTATCTCTATGCTGAGCGTCCTTACCTGACGCTGAACCAGTGGAGTGTTGCCGATGTGGATGGCGATGCCAATCAGTGTGGTCTGGCAGGTTCGCCTACTAAGGTGAAGGCTGTGAAGAACATTGTGTTCCAGGCCAAGGAGAGCAAGACCCTCTCTGCCAGCGATGCAGACGTAGAGAGTTTGATCAAGGAATTGTTGGACGAAAAAATCATTGGCTAAGATATGAATAACGTATTTGTATATTGCGAAATCGAGGGTACAACCGTTCAGGAGGTTTCTCAGGAGCTGTTGACCAAAGGCCGCAAGTTGGCCAATCAGTTGGGTGTTGAACTGCATGCCGTGGTTGCCGGTACAGGCATCAAGGGCAAGGTGGAGGACCAGATTCTGCCTTATGGCGTTGACAAGCTCTTCGTGTTCGACGGCAAGGACCTGTTCCCTTACACCAGCGCACCTCATACCGACATTCTTGTGAATCTCTTCAAAGAGGAAGAGCCTCAGATCTGCTTGATGGGTGCTACCGTTATCGGTCGCGACCTCGGTCCTCGTGTGTCTTCTTCGCTGACCAGCGGTCTGACAGCCGACTGCACACAGCTTGAGATTGGTGACTACGACGACAACAAGACTGGCAAGCACTTCGACAACTTGCTCTATCAGATTCGTCCTGCTTTCGGTGGCAACATCGTGGCTACGATTGTGAACCCTGAGCACCGTCCTCAGATGGCAACCGTTCGTTCGGGCGTGATGCAGAAGTCTGTTTATGAAGGTGAATGCCGCAAGGAAGTGGTTTATCCCGAAGTTGATAAGTATGTATCTGCCGAGGCATACGTAGTGAAAGTGCTCGACCACCATGTGGAGGCCGCCAAGCACAATCTGAAGGGTGCACCAATCGTTGTGGCAGGTGGCTACGGCATGGGCTCGAAGGAAGGTTTCGACATGCTGTTCGACCTCGCCAAGGTGCTCCATGGTGAGGTAGGTGGCTCTCGTGCCGCTGTTGACGCAGGTTTCTGCGACCACGACCGTCAGATTGGTCAGACTGGTGTGACTGTTCACCCCAAGGTGTATATCGCTTGTGGTATCTCTGGTCAGATTCAGCATATCGCCGGTATGCAGGACTCTGGCATCATCATTTCTGTCAACAGCGACCCCGACGCTCCCATCAACAAGATTGCAGACTATGTGATTGTTGGCACGGTCGAGGAAGTTGTTCCCAAGCTCATCAAGTATTACAAGCAGAACAGTAAATAAAAGAAAAACGAATAAATATGGCAAATTACTATAGCGACCATCCAGAAATTGCGTTTCACTTGGATCATCCTCTGATGAAGCGCATCGTAGATTTGAAGGAAAAAGACTACGAGGATAAGGACAAGTTTGAGGATGCGCCAGTTGACTACAACGATGCCATCGAGAACTACAAGCAACTTCTTGAGATCACGGGCGACATTGCTGCCAACATCATTGAGCCAAACTCTGAGGACGTTGACCTTGAGGGTCCGCATTTGGAGAATGGCCGCATGATCTATGCAAGCAAGACATTCGAGAACCTCGACGCCACTCGCAAGGCAGGCTTGCACGGCATTTCGATGCCTCGCCGCTACGGTGGTCTGAACATCCCCAATGCTGTTTTCTCCATGCTCAGCGAGGTGATTTCGGCTGCTGACGCAGGTTTCCAGAACATCTGGAGCCTCCAGAGCTGTATCGACACTCTCTATGAGTTTGGCAGTGAAGAGCAGCGCCAGAAGTATATCCCCCGCGTGTGCCAGGGTGAGAGCATGTCGATGGACCTGACTGAGCCTGATGCAGGTTCAGACCTCCAGCGCGTGATGCTGAAGGCCACTTACGATGAGAAAGAGGATTGCTGGCGTCTGAATGGTGTGAAGCGTTTCATCACCAATGGCGATTCCGACATTCACCTTGTGCTGGCTCGTTCAGAGGAAGGCACAAAGGACGGACGTGGTCTGTCGATGTTCATCTACGACAAGCGCGACGGTGGAGTGAATGTTCGTCACATTGAGCACAAGCTCGGTATTCATGGTAGCCCTACTTGCGAGTTGACCTACAAGAACGCCAAGGCTTATCTGTGTGGTGACCGCAAACTCGGTCTGATCAAGTATGTGATGGCTTTGATGAATGGCGCCCGTCTGGGTATTGCCGCTCAGTCGGTGGGTGTGGAGCAGGAAGCTTACAACGAGGCTTTGGCTTACGCCAAGGAACGTGCACAGTTCGGTCAGAAGATCATTGAGTTCCCAGCAGTCTATGATATGCTCGCCACAATGAAGGCCAAGCTCGACGCTGGTCGTTCCTTGCTCTATATGACCGCTCGCTATGTGGATATCTACAAGGCTCTTGAAGACATCCAGCGCGACCGCAAGCTGACAGCAGAGGAGCGCGCTGAGATGAAGCGCTACACTCGTCTTGCCGATGCTTTCACTCCATTGGCAAAGGGTATGAACTCAGAGTTCGCCAACCAGAACGCCTACGATGCCATCTCGGTTCATGGTGGTTCAGGCTTCATCATGGAGTACAAGAGCCAGCGACTCTATCGCGATGCCCGTATCTTCTCTATCTATGAGGGAACAACCCAGTTGCAGACTGTTGCCGCTCTCCGCTACATCACCAATGGCACTTACCTGAGCATCATTCGTGAGTATGAGGCAGAGAATGAGCCACTGGTTGCCGGCAATGCAGAATATGCCGCTTACCTCAACCGCATCAAGGCCATGGCAGCCAAACTCGAAGAGGCTACCAATACGGTGAAGGCTGCTGCAAGTCAGGAAGTGCTTGACTTCTGCTCTCGCAAACTCTACGAGATCACTGCCTACACCATCATGTGTCACCTCATCTTGGCTGACGCAGTGAAGGCTCCCGAGCTCTTTGGCAAGAGCCTCAACGTCTTCGTCAACCACGCTGAGTCGGAGGTGGAGAAGCACTACAACTACGTCAACCGCATCGACGCAGCCCAGCTCGCCAACTACCGTCAGGAAGAGAAAGAGGCTGAGTAAGGAGGCGTTAAAGCCAATATAAAAGATTACCGTGGGTGCAACCAATATAGGTTTGTGCCCACGGTTTTATTTTATGCCGTCATCTCACTCTGAAATCCATTTGAATCGTTCATTCCATGTCCAAGCTGTAGATTTAGGCATGTCCAGCACATTTCGTATTTGAGTTTGTGTCAACCCCGCCTTCAACAGATAGCAGAAATAGACTTGTTGGTCGGTGAATTTCTCATCAAGATGGTTGATGATTTCCTCATGGAACTCAGGGTGTTGCCGATCTATCGTGTTGCAAAGGTCTTTCCAGTCGTTTTCTTTCATTTCGTACAATCCTTTAGCTGCATTCTCCAATTTTTTCATGACGTGTTCCGCATCTTTACTGAATTCAACTTTGTATATTCTCTTGAAAAGTTTTTGGCTCAACCCTTTTTTCTCTTCTAACCGTTGTTTAGTGTCCTGCAAATTCTCTACGGTATCTTCAAGTTCTGTTTTTACGGCTTCCAACTCTTGTTTCTTTGTACCCAGTAAACGCCTTGTGTCTTTTAGTTCCTGATCCTCCTTCAGCAGTTCCTCTTGAAGGTGTTTGTTGTCTTCTTTTAGGTTATGATAATGGCGTAACGGTACCAATTGATGCAGCGTATCATCAACTGATTACAAATGAATTTAGATTAAGATGGGGATACGGACTTGGACGTATAGAGAATAAGGAATATTTAGAGCAAATAATAAGAGAAGTTTATGATAAATATCCTTTACCACCCTTTGAATAATCACGAAGACAACCACCATATTTATTTGAAAAAATGTATTTTTGCAGATTCATTTATATATGAATGCTATCAACTTAATTATTCGTTAATTACAAAATGAAAGAACTATTAATTATGGACATCCGCAAGAAACATTCCAATCTCATTCCAAATGAGATACAAGGAACACTTCGTGGTGATTGTCTGATTAGAATTGAAGTGGACACAAGTTCACCTATGTATGAAGAAATCCAAAGGGCGAATCATTATGTTAGAAAGGAACTTAAAGATGTTTTCTTCTTTGGGTGGAATTATAAACGCATCTACACGGAGGAAGAACTAAGGAATGCCCGTCTTTTCAAGATGTCAGTCAGGAAGTACTTTGAGCCTTGTGGAAGGGACTGTGGAACGGTTTATGACACCAGCCACGTATGCGAGATATGCAAATCAGGTGAAAGACAGGTCTCACCGCTTTACACGAGAAAAGGGAGTTACCTGAACAACCGCGATGTGGCATCCACCATCAGTTATGAGATTGTAGTGAGGAAGCGTTTCGTTGAATTTGTCAAAGACTATTCACTTCAAGGACTTTCTTTCGGGCCTGTATATGTCGGTAAGAGACTGTCCTCCGATATCTTCCAATTGATGATTCAGGGATGTGAGTTGGATTTCTCAGAGAGAAGCGTTTTTGGAGTGAGACCTTTCGATTATTCTGAAAGATGCACAAGTGGTCCTAAGCCATTCAATGGGGAGGTATATAAGTGCCCCAAAGGGGATAATCTTGGTTTTAATCTGCTTTCCGAAGCTTTTGTCAAGGACTGTGACGACATAGAGAAGTATGATTTCTTCATCAGTCGCCAGACCATTGGAGTTTATCGCGGACTAATCAACCAGCGACATATCCTTTTCTGCTCCCCCCGTATGCGTAGATTGATTCTGGAAAACAAGATTCGTGGCTTCGATTTCGAGATAGCAAATGTGGTATAGCATACAATCATTATATCTATAGAAATTGGGCTGAACTTACATGGCATTTCACGTTCATCGGTTTTTCAGCAAGGAAAAACGATTTTATGCTCTTTACAGAATTTGGATATGGATGTCGAGGAATTTTTTTACTGGGATATAAATACACTTTTTAGTGAGTTTTGCATATGCTAATAACTTCAGAATTTTTTATAAAATTTAAGATATGAAATGTAACAGATTGCTATTGGCTTGTGCTATGCTTTCTGCATCTGCCACAATGGCATGGAGCCAAGACACCTTGCAGGTGGAGC
>CAMOWU010000053.1 GCA_946628545.1 uncultured Bacteroides sp.
TGTTTTTATCATATTTCATGGTTTCTTTCTGTCGCCAAAGCCTCGACACCTCCATTTTCTTTTCATTTCGGAGCTGGACCTCATCAGAAAGACAGACGTAGGATGTGGTGATGAAGAAAAGAGCGAGGAACAACAACAGCGAAAAGGACTTCGGGTCGGAAGTCATTTCATACAATCTGATACCGCGCTTTTTCTTTTTCCGCTTCAGATTGGCATTGGGATTTTTGTTTTCGTTGTTGTTAGGTTCCAAGTTCAGCATAGTTAAGTTGATGTTTGAGCAAAATTATATCTTTTTTTTCATTTTATAATGTTTCTGCCACAAAAAAACGCTGAAACAAGCATTTTTTATCAAAACACATGACTGTGCATACTGGAAAACTTTATTTCAATCACATTGTTCGCCTGCTGAAGTGATATATTTTACCAAATTCATTTGTTATTCCATTTTTTTTCCTAATTTTGTAGCATACTTGTAGGAGGTTCGGCATTCCTGCCGTACAATGCGTTCGGCAGGAATGCCGAACCTCCTATATGTCACCAATCATCATGAAAACGAATCACCTCATCCCAAGACCAACAACTACACGATGAACACACCACAACCCGACAAACGACCACTGAAGATTTACAGGGCATCGGCTGGCAGCGGCAAGACATTCACGCTGGCAGTGGAATACATCAAGCTCCTGGTAGCCAATCCATTGGCATACAAGAACATTTTGGCAGTGACCTTCACCAACAAGGCTACAGGAGAGATGAAAAACCGCATACTCAGCCAACTCTACGGGCTGAGCAAGGGACTGGAGTCTTCCAACGACTACCTTTCGAAGATCAAAGCCGACCCCGCCTACAAGCAATATGATGACGCCACCATCCGCCAACGCTGCAACATGGCACTGCAGTCCATCGTACACGACTACAGCCGCTTCCGCATCGAGACCATCGACTCCTTCTTCCAGTCGGTGCTTCGCGACCTCGCACATGAGCTCAAACTCTCTGCCAATCTCAGGGTCGATCTCAACGACAAGGAAGTGCTGAAGAAAGCGGTGGAAGACATCATCTACAATCTCGCTCCCAACAGTCCACTCTTCAACTGGATCTTCTCCTTCGTGCAGCAAAAGATTGAAGAAGAGAAGAACTGGATAGTGAAAGACAGCATCGCCTCTTTTGGCGAGAACATCTTCAACGAAACCTTCCTGGAGAACCGCGAGAAACTGGAACAGACCCTCAGCGACAGCCATGCCTTGAGCAACTACCGCACAAAGATGAATGACATCATCAAGTCTGCCGGCACAACCATGAAGGAATGCGGGCTGAAGTTCCTGGAACTCTGTGAGCAACACAACTTGGAGATGAATGATTTCGCAGGCAAGTCAAAAGGCATGTATCCCTATATGAAAGCCATATCGGAAGGGAAAAAGAAGGACTGGAGCTCCACAGCCCAGGACACCCTCGACGGAAGCAAGGAATGGATCAAGGGCGGCGACACCATGCTCTGCGATCAGTTCACCCAACTGCTTGCCACATACTATCAGCAATACTACCTCAAGAACAGCGCCGAGGCATCAGTGCAGCACATCTCCAACCTTGGACTGCTCAACGACATCGACAACACCGTCCGCCAACTCAACAACGAAGCCAACCGCTTCCTGCTTAGCGACACCTCGCATTTCCTCAACGAGATGATCGGTGAGAGCGATGTGCCGTTCCTCTACGAGAAGATAGGCAACAAGTTCAGCCACATCATGATCGACGAGTTCCAAGACACCTCCCGCCTCCAATGGCTCAACTTCCTCCCGTTGCTCTGCAATGCCCTTGCCACCAACAGCACCTGCCTCATCGTGGGCGACGTGAAACAAAGCATCTACCGCTGGCGCAACAGCGACTGGAGCATTCTCAACAACATCGACAGCACCCCCGAGATCCGCAACAAGATCGACAGCATCACACTCGACACCAACTTCAGGAGCGGGGAGCGCATCATCAACTTCAACAACCTCTTCTTCACCAAACTCATCGAGATCCTGAACAAGAACTACGAGCAGAATCACAATGGCAGTGCCTTCAGCGACCTGAAGAGCGCCTACAAAGACATCCACCAGCACTTCAACGACAAACACAAGGGCATAGGATACGTCAGGTTTCAGAAGGTCAATCAGTCGGAGTATGAGCAACAGACCCTCCAGAGCCTGCTCGACACCGTGCACGAACTGAAGGAGAAAAGCGTGAGAGACAACCAGATAGCCATCATCCTCCGAGCCAACCGTCATATCCCCGTGATATGCAAGTACTTCGCCGAGCATGACAGCACCATCAAGATGATCAGCGACGAAGCCTTCCAACTCAAATCGTCGCCAGCCGTGAAGATCATCATCCTCGCCCTGCGCACCCTCGTCAACCCACGCGACACCTTGAGCAAGAAGAGCCTGACAGCCTACTATCAGCAAATCGACACCAACGAGATCAACAGCAGCATCTATACCGCATCAGATGAGGAAATCGACCGCCTGCTCCCATCCGACTTCGTGAAGAACATGAGGGATTTGTCGATGATGTCGTTGACCGAGGTCACCGAACGCATCCACCACCTTTTCCAACTGGACCGCATTCCAGGTCAAAGCGCCTACCTCTTCTGCCTCTTCGACAAGATTGTGGAATACATGCGCGACAACCCCTCCGACATCAATAGTTTCCTCGCCGCCTGGGACGAAGGCATGTGCGACAAGACCATCCCCAACGACGCCGTGGAAGGCATACGACTCATCTCTATCCACAAGTCCAAAGGCCTGGAGTTCCACACCGTGCTGATGCCTTTCTGCGACTGGCAATTCAAGGGTGAAGATATCATGTGGGTAACACCTGAATCGAAAGACTGTCCAGATTTCGAAGACCTTGAGTTATTGCCCATCAACAACAACCAGCAACTCATCCACAGCATCTATCTCCACGACTACGACCAGGAGCTACTGCGTGCGTGGGTCGATAACGCCAACCTGCTCTATGTGGGATTCACACGAGCAGAGAACAATCTCTTCATCTGGACTCAAGGCAAGGAAGAGAAGAATACAAGCAACAAAAGCGGTAAAGAAGGAGTCAGCACCATCAGTGTGCTGGCCAACTGCATGACTGCAGGACTGCCCGACCAGAAAGCCAGTGAGGGAATGATTGAGGTGAAACTACAGGATGAGAATGGCAATCTCAAAGTCGAAAAGATTGTGGATGTGGCATCGCTCTTCACCACGAACGACCAATCTGGCTATATGGAATACGGAGAGATCGTCACCAACCAGCCATCAACCCATACACAAGAGCCACAACAATCAGAAGAACAACCACAAATCAAGAAGGAAGAAAAAGAAGATAACATCCTCAAGTTCCATCCCCAGCCCATCAAGTGCCAGTTCCACTACCATGAGCACAAGGCATCGTTCCTTCAATCCAACGAATCGAAGCGTTTCATCGCCGGCAAAGACGAAGAAGAGCCCAACCAGTACATCAACGAAGGCTTGCTCTTCCATGCCATTTTGGAGCGCATCACCTCCCCTGCCGACCTACCCCGCATCATCGCGCAATTCGACAGCGAAGGATGGTTCCACAGCGAGGAATACCGCCAGTCTGTGGCTTACGAGCTGGAGAAAGCTTTCCGCAACACCCAGGCCTCCGACTGGTTTGACTCCAGATGGCAGACATTCAATGAATGTTCCATCCTCTATACCGACGATAAGGGCAAATGCAAGACCAAACGCCCAGACCGTGTGATCACCGACGGCAACCAGACCATCGTCATCGACTACAAGACCGGCCGCCAGAATGAAGATCATGTGACTCAAGTGATCAAATACATGAAGCGCCTGCAAGAGATGAACTACCCAAACATCAGCGGCTACGTCTGGTACATCCGCCGAAACGACATCGTGCCCTGCAGGATAGAATAGAGGAACTAGAATATCTAGAGAATCTAGAAAAAACAACAACCACCCCCAAAAGCATCAATCATGACCCAAAAACATACACCCACTTTCCTGGACCACGTGGCAAAGCGACTGATAGAACTTGTCGGCGACGATCTGAGCCATACCGTAGTGGTCTTTCCCAACAAAAGAGCGTCGCTCTTTTTCAACATCTGCTTGGCTCGCCTGACAGGACGCACCATCTGGTCGCCCCGCTACATGACCATCGATGAACTCTTCGCATCGCTCACCACCCTCGACATCGCCGACCCTATCTATGCCGTATGCCTGCTCTACCAATCCTATATGCGCCAGACAGGCAAAGACGAGAGCCTCGACAAATTCTACGGCTGGGGCGAGATGATGATCTCCGACTTCGACGACATCGACAAGAACCTGGTGGATGCCCGACTGCTGTTCGACAACATCAAAGACTTGGACGAACTGACCTCACTCGACTACCTGACCGACGAGCAGAAAGCCGCTATCCTGCGATTCTTCGATGAGTTCAAGGTGGATGAAGAACAAACAGAACTGAAGAAAGAGTTCATCACCCTCTGGCAAAACATGTTCAACATCTATTCCGACTTCCGCAGCAGCCTGCAGAAAGAACAGAAAGCCTACCCAGGCATGCTCTACCGCCAGGTGATCGACACCCTCACTTCCTCCCCATCCGACAATGCTTGCCTCGACCGACTGCGCGCCACCAACTATGTGTTCGTAGGGTTCAATGTGCTGACCCAAGCCGAAGAGCGGTTGCTACGCTATATCAAGGAAAACAAACAAGCATATTATTTCTGGGACTACGATGAAGCCTACATGCCCCAGAAAGGATATGTGGACCAGGGGAAAAACGCACCTTCTGAAGAAAACGACTTGTTCGAGGCTGGGAAGTATATCCGCAGGAACATCCTGAAATTCGGCAACGACCTCACTTCAAGCGATGCTTTCACAAACCTTCGTAAAGAAAAGACAATCAGTTATATATCCGCTTCAACAGAAGACATGCAGGCAAGGTATGCCTCATCATGGGTGGATCAACTTTACACTGAGTATCTGGAGGAATTGAAGAATTCGGGCAAGTCATCAGAGGAAGAGGCAGAAGACATGGCTAAGATTGATTACACCCGAACTGCAATCGTGCTCTGCAACGAGACCAGTCTTCAATCGGTCATCGACTCCATGCCATCAACGATAGGAGGCTCCAACTATACGCTACCCATCAACATCACCATGGGTTATCCGCTCAACGAAACCCCTATCAGCAGTCTGATTGAGGCCTTGCTCAATTTGCAGCTCAATGGTTATGCGGGGTCAGGAACATGGAAGTTCAAATATGTGCAAACGGTGCTCAACCACCCCTACAGCCAGATGATGAGCGGCGAGCCGATCCAAACCATCATGGGGCATCTCAAAGACCACAACATCATGTACCCCAATGACCAGCAGCTGCATCAAGACGACTACCTTTCACTGGTGTTCACTCCTCAGAGCGACGACGTCAGCCACCTTATTGATTACCTGATACGTGTAGTCCGCACCATCGCCATCGCCTACAACCACCAGGACAAGCACGACTTCGGCCAGCAACAGCTCTACGCTGAATCGCTCTTCTGCACCCACTCCATTCTCAACCGCCTGCGCGGACTGCATGCCACAGGCATTTTGCAAGTCCAAGTCAACACCATCTGCCGCCTGATCCGTCAGTTGCTCGCCACCACCTCCATTCCTTTCCATGGCGAACCCGTGGAAGGAGTACAGGTGATGGGTATGCTTGAGACCCGTTGTCTCGACTTCTCCAACATCATCGTCATCTCCGCCACTGAAGACATGCTGCCCAAAGCCCGCAAGAACTCCTCGTTCATACCCTACAACCTGCGTGAAGCCTACGGCATGACCACCCTCGACCAGGAAGTGTCGCTCTATGCCTTCTACTTCTTCCGCCTGCTGCAACGTTCGAGCCGCATCACCCTGCTCTACAATTCTTCCACCGAAGGCCTTTCGCGCGGTGAGATGTCGCGGTTCCTGCTTCAGATGCTCGTCGATAAAGAACGTCTTTTCGCTCCAGGTCAAAAGATAGAGCAATACAGTCTGACCACCGACATCAACGTATCCTACCAAAAAGAGGCATCCATCGCCAAGACTTCAGAACACATACAGACACTCCGCAAGAAATACGAATCATGGCGGCACAAAGACGACGACAAAAGTTTCTTTTCCCCATCAGCCGTCAACACCTATCTGGAATGCCCGATGAAATTCTACTATCGCTATGTGGCTGGCATCTATCCCGAGGATGAGGTGACAGAGGATGTAGATAACGCTGCTTTCGGTTCCATCTTCCACAAGTGCATGGAAGACATCTATCGGCCCTATGTGGATCGCGGCGACATCCAGTCCTCTGTCCTCCTTGACATCGCCAATGACAGCGAGAAGGTACACAGATACGTGGACGACGCGTTTCAGGAGGTCTTTTTCAAGGGTGCCCAAGTGCGTTACAATGGAGAGCAATTGCTCAACCGCGAAGTCATCTGCACTTACGTTGTCAACCAGTTGCGCTACGATGCCAAATTGTGTCCGATGAGGATTTTGGGAGTGGAGAAACGATGCCGAACAGAACTGGAAGTCGCCGTGAAGGACGAAGAGCCCATCAAGGTCTTTGTCGGCGGCATCATCGACCGTTTCGACGAAGTGACAATCGGCGGCGAGCGACTTACCCGCATTGTAGATTACAAGACAAGCAGTAAGGTTTGCCGATACGACGGCATGGACGCCCTCTTCACCCCTGGCGAAGACAAGAACCACGCCCATCATATCCGCCAGGCCTTCTACTACGCCGATGTAATGCTCCAGAATCACCCTGAGCTGCAGCATCTCTACCCCTCCCTGATGTACGTGAAGCTGCCCTTGTCGTGCCTTCCAACCATCACCATCAAGGTCAACAAGGAACCGACAAAGGTGGAGTTCCGTGCCATCCGAGAAGACTATCACGAGCGCCTTGTCACCACTCTGGAAGATGTGTTCAACAAAGAAGTTCCTTTCACGCAGTGCAAGGACACCAAGTCGTGTGGCTACTGCGATTTCAAGGAATTGTGCAACAGAGGATAAGAGATCATGATGAGCATACAGTCGATATTGAAATGGTTTCGTCCTTCACCTACAGACATCGCCTTGGTGCTGTCGGGAGGCGGAGCGCGAGGTTATGCCCATATCGGCGCCATAGAAGAGCTGGAACGCCAAGGCTACCACATCAGGGCTGTTTCAGGCACCTCGATGGGAGCCTTGGTTGGCGGGTTCTACTGCGCTGGAAAACTCCAGCAACTGAAAGAGATTGTGACGACATACAGCACCAAGGAGTGGATTGGCTTGATGGACGTGGACCTGGGGTTCAACCATATTGTAGGAGGCAACAAACTGACCGACCGTCTGGCTGATTTGCTCGAAGGAGTGTATATTGAAGACCTGAGCATCCCTTTCAGTTGCGTGGCAGCGGACATGAACGAAGGCAAAGAGAAGGTTTTCAGCGAAGGTCCGCTGGTGGAGGCCATCCGCGCTTCCATCTCCATCCCTGGTGTTTTCCGTCCTTACGACATTGACGGCCATCAGTATATCGACGGCACGGTGTTCACTCCCCTGCCCCTCCAGCACGTGAAGCGCCATAAGCGTGACCTGCTGGTGGCAGTAGATGTGAACGGACGTGGTATTGCCTCAGAAGACGACCAACCAGACATGAACCAGCCTGCATCCACCACAGAGGCAGACCATACCGACAAGAACCTGAACATCATGAAGTACTTGAAAGGCAAACTGCCTTTTCTGCGGGCAAAACTCGCCGACAACTACTTCAACATGACCAAACAGGTGGCGCAATTGGGCATACAGAACTCCACAGCCCTGCTGAAACAACTCTACCCACCTGATATCTGCGCTGAGTTGCCGATGAAGAGCTACAACATCTTTGATTTCACCAAAGCCGAAGAGATATGCGCTGCCGGGACTGAAGCCATGCGCAAGGCCTTGGAAACATATAGGGGACTTCGATAATTTGTAGAAGCCCCCTATAAGAATCGTCATTAAGAAAACAGAGCCAACGGCTGCAATCAGGGATATCGCTGTCTTTCGACTGGGATGTAATAGGGCCTGAGCGCAGGCACTTCGTTGATGATTTGCTCGAAAAGCAGACGTGCAACGATATGCGCCCCCTGAATATTCAGGTGTGTGTCGTCTTGCTTGCCTTCGGGTGCAAATTCATATTCTCCAGCTGGTACCCACATGAAGAGTTGTTTGGAGTGTTCCTTTCCCATACCCTCCACCAGGCGTCGGGTCAGCAACTCGGCGTCCACGAACGCCACATGCGCTTCTTCAGCCACCTGCTTGGGCGCAATGACATAGTCGCCATGCGTATCAGCCAAATGGATGGAGTCGGCATCAAACTTCCGACGGACGATGCTGTTGAGCAGGATGGGAGTGGCACCTTTTTCCCTTGTCTCGCGGATGAAACGATGCAGGTTGTCCTTGAAGGATGTATAAGGGTCGGTATGCCGGTCGGCTTTGGGTTTCTCATCATTGTGTCCAAACTGGATGATGACATAGTCGCCGGGGTGCAGTTTCTCAAGTACCTTGTCCCAACGTCCTTCGTCGATGAAACTCTTTGAACTTCTTCCGTTGACGGCATGGTTATCGACACGTATGCTTCCTTGCAGCATCTCGCCGAGCACCATCCCCCACCCTCTTTCGGTATTGCCTTTGTCGAGCGACTTATTGGCCATGGTGGAATCACCGATCATAAAGATGGTGATGACGGGCTGCTGCGGCATGAAAGCACAGCAGAGGATGAAGATAAGGGCAGCAGCTGCTATTCGGGAAATTGTCTTCATATTGTTTTATTTATTGGATATGATCAGCGGGAACGCAATGTGCATCCACCACATTTTTATCACTTCTCAGGGTTCCATCCCTTCAGCACAAAAGCAGGATTGCGGTAGCAACGGAGCAGGTCGGCGTCTTTCTCCGCATCGAGCTGACGCGAATAAGGCGCGCGCCGTGACGTATCAACTGGTAGGCCTGTCATCATGTCGCGGGTGTTGTATTCGAGCATGGTGGCCGATGGTTCGCCAATGACTCCCCATCCTGTCGGTGCCAAGTTCTTGACCTTGCAGTCGATGACCACCAATTCAGCGTAGGGATAACTCTTTACATGGTTGTTGGGCGTACGTCCGTAGTCACAGACTCTGCCATCGGGACAAGAGAAGGTACATTCCACGAAGACGTCGCCATGAGTACCGCAAGTATTGCGTACCCAAGTGAAGGGGCCTCCGTCGTTGCGGAAATCCGTCCGATAGGCATAGACAGCCCCGCGACCGAGTATGGTGTCGCCACCCCCGTCGAGTTGGCAACTGTCCATGAATACGGTGCCGTTGGCCTGCAGCGCATCGCCCGAGCCTATGATATGGACATGATGGAGTGCGATGCGTTCCCCATTGAGCAAAAGTCCCTCCGCCTGTCCTGTGAGGTCGGTGGCGACAGTCAGATCACGCATTTCGATGTCGTGGCAGTTGTCGAGCATGAAAGCCGCACGACGAGATGGGAATGTGCCCGGCCATTCGTTGGTCTTAACTTTCATGGGATGCGGATTGAAGACCTCATTGTTGGCGTAATGCACTTTAGTGGCGTTCATGCCTGCTCCTTGGATGAGAACATTGGTTTTGTTGCGGGCATAGACAATCTCCTCGTAGTCGCCTGGGGCAATCATGATGACATGTTTTTGGGAAGAGAAATCGGGTATGTGGTCGAGTGCTCCTTGCACGGTGCAGAAGTCAGCTGTTCCATTAGCGTTGACATAGATGGTGTCGGCCTCAGGAACCTCCTTCTTGATGGAGAAGACCCACCCGTCTTTCTTCTTGATTCCTTTGAATCCTTTGGCAGAGAAGACGCTCTTATCTACCGTGACGTAATAGCGGTGTCCGTAGTCGAGCATGTTGTTGTGCAGGTAGATGTGCGCTTCATGACCTCGCACCAGTACGGGGTGGAAATGAAAACCATCGGTAAAACCTCCGATGATGTTGAGTTGGTAGTCGTCGGGAGTGTCTTCAGCTTGTGGATGACTGGACGTTCCTGGCTGGATGGTGCGGTTGGTCGCCATCTGTGTTCGTGCGTAGTTGTAAGGCAGATGTGCGTAGTCGCAATCTTCGCCATAGGTACGCGACTGAGTCAGTCCAGACGGTTTGCTGATGTCGAGGGAATCGATGGGCTGGCCTGTTTCGGCGTCATAAATGCGAATCCATCCCTGCTTGCCTAAGACCGGGGTATCAGAAAAGGTGATGGAGAGGCGTGCATCCACTGGTACTGCTTCATTCTTTTGAGGCCAGAGCGAGAAATGCTGTGCTGATGCAGATGTTCCTGAGAGGCAGATCATCCACAGCCATGCGCATAACCATCTCATGACCTTGGTTGGGGTGGTTGGGTTATTCATTTGACATGTCGTTTTTTTGTTCTGTTCGCATGTAGGGACGCGACGTGTCGCGTCCGCTACAGTCAATCAATAAATTACACGTTTATAATATAGAAGTAAAGTTAGAACAAAAAAACGACATGTCAAGAAAAGAGATTGATTATTTATGAGTATTCCTATACTTTTTATCTCACAAGCATCTTTTTGCCATTGATGAGGTAGATGCCCTTGCCCATATTATGCAACTGGTTGTACGACAAACGGCGGCCTGTGAGGTCGTAAACAGCAGAGTTGTTACGGTTGTCGTCCTGAGCTTTTTGTTCTGACATCACATCATGGATGGCTGTTGGCTCAATGATGAACTTACCGTTGAAAGCCTCTTTGTCATTTTCTATGCAGACTGAATAATCACCCTCAGTGTAGTCCGAAATATCAATGTTGAGGGCGACAATCTCATTGGTGTGCACCGTCTTGATATAGACCACGCTGTCGTTCTGGTCTTTGATGGTGACAATGAAGGCGTCTTGCAGGGCACCGAGCCTGATGCAAAGCTGATGGTCATTATACTCACCAATAAGAGACTCCTCCGTTTCCTCGTTAGTCATTCTGACAGGTGCTTTAGGCTTCACCTTGACGGTATGGGTGAAGTCGATGCGGCGTTTGGGCGTTTCAGGGTCAAGAGGGATGCTATCATCATATTTGTCGTTGAGATAGATAATCTCATCACCCACCGAGCACGACAAGAGATTCTTGTTGAGATACACGAAATCCCGATCCATATTGATGTCGGGACGGGTCGCGCTGCCTACGCCTTCCAGCCATACATTGAGCAATAAAGTCTCCATACCTAAAATGTAAACTTTCACAGTTGGAACATGAAGTTTGTAGCACACGCCCTTGAAGCCCTTGATGTCTCCAACAGTTTTTACAAATGTAAACTCGATACCATCCATACAGACAGTATCGCCTTCACTGACACTGAAGTCGTACATCAGACGAAGTGGTTTGTTCGGGGCGGCGAAATAAACTTTATGGTCATTCTCATACCAAGCACCCACATAAGTCAAGAAGGCATTGGGATTGTAGTCACTGTCGTTTCCTATTGGATAGATTTGTTCCATCATGCGTTTGCAGACCTTGCCATCGACGATGGTGTCGCCTTCGAAATAGAAGCATTCAATCATTTCGACAGGATTGTCAATTGACCAATCCAAATAGTCTGTGGCACCCACCTTCCACACCTTATTCTCCTCGATGAACGGGCGGTATACTGTGGCCTGTGATTGTTTCTTGACGACGGGATACTCGTTGCCATATTCATCCACGACGATATAGTCAATCTTGGAAGGGTCATAGCCTTCGGGTGCATTCTTTATGTCTCCCACCCCGAAGCCAGGGACATAGAAGTCGGTTTGATGCCATCCCGTGCAGTCGGCATAATTAAAAGACGACATATCAATCTTTAAGTGCAAAAGATGCACGAAGGGGTTTTCCGTAGGTGTTTCAATAAAAAAGGCGTAATTAGTCGCTTCGCACGTTGTATATGCAAATCCATATCCATGCAACTGTCCGTTTTCAAGTTCAAAGTTCAGTTCATGTCTAATCGGCCAATCGGTAGGCTCACTATCACTCTTTTCTCCTGTTTTCATGTCGAAGCCATGGACAGTGGCGAAACGGGTGTTGGAAATAGGAAACGAAACATCGTCAGAAGCAAAAACAGAGTGTGAGCGGTCGGTAAGGATATCCCTCTCTGGTCCTATCGCGAAAGCCAAATAGTCATATCCATTCTTTTTATCAAAATGGAAGAACGGGCCTTCATTGCAACCTATTCCCTCAATCATTGTAAAGAGCTCCTGATATTCTTGTGGATATACATCAGCATCAGACAGAATTCCCATTACCCAAGTACGTAAAGGCCGTTTTTGTTCTACCATTGTTTCGTAGTTCAACATTGTGTTGCGTGGGTAAATCCATGTAGCCTCAGTCATCACACCTTCTTTCAAGACCTTGAGATTCAGTTCTTCCCCTGTTTCAATGTCATAGAAAGCACATGTGTCTCCCTCTTTCAACGTGAAGTCATACAGTAAATACTCTTTCTTGTCCGTTTCAGAATACACGTACACTTTGCGGTTGTCTTCACGTACCCAAACCTTTTTCTGACTATGACTCCTACTTTTGACATCAACCAGATAATAGACCTTATCTTTTATCACCAATCTATCCGTCTTCAACTCATAATAATCGAAAGAATAGTTATCTGACAACCATGCCGAATAAACATTGAAATCTGGATTCTCACCATATTGTGTGTGGACAATGTTCCAACTTCTAACGAAGAGTGGTTCAGAAGACCATTCTGGAATTTCCACAAACGGCTTGTAATCGTCGGGGCTCAATTCTTCCTCTTGGGTTTCCGTAATGCCTGGAGCATTGAAGTCGTTATTATCGAAAATCAAATGATCGCCTTGGTAGCAACTCAACATCTTTGGATAGCTGCCAATAACTTGCATCCATTGAGAATCATGCGGTCCACCTTCACAGCCGACACCTTCTATCCAACAGTCAGCATTGTCAAGTTTCAACCTTTTTCGATAGACCCCCTTCACATAAATAGTATCCACCTTCAGGACCTTTATAGTTTTATTGTCCCATGATTCATTATTAAGAATATCTCCTTCCTTGAGGTCAAAATCGAAAACAAGTTCATCCCTATCTCCTTCGGACCATTTTCTGTATATCTTTCCGTCTTCCTGCCTGAAAAAGCCATAAGTACGTCCGTTAATATCACTTTTCACCATTCTCTTATAGATACGTCCGTCAAAAACCGTGTCACCTTGTATGGACAATTGTTCTTCACTTCCCTTATACCATAGCCCAGGACCGATTTCGTAATAACCTTCACGATATTCACCAGACGCATCCCAAGGATGGAGCCACACCAAATTCCACTTTCTCCCCTCCTCCAGCATAGGTAAGTAGGTTTTCTGAGCCGATATCGTCAGCGACAATGCTATTGTCAACAATACTGTTGTTAATCTAACTCTCTTCATATTGCATACTGTTTTGATTGTTCTATTATGAATTCATAATCACTTGTTCCAACGTGACGTCTGGGTCTTTCTCGCCAAACACGTCTTTCTTGAGTTTGAGCTTGCGGTGTTGCACGGCCGAGATGGAAATGCAATAGAGGTTTCCAATCGTCCGGTTAGTCAGTTGCAAACGAGTAAGCACACACAACCGGATGTCGTCTTCATCCATATCGGGGTACATCTGGCGTATGCGCTTGATGCGGTCATCGTCGATGGCATTGAGTGTGCGCTCTACCTCGCCCCACTCACGTTCGCTCAACGTAATGTGCGCATCTGTGGTCTGACTGAGCTTCCTCACCACCTCAGTCCGTTGGAGGATATACGACTGAAGAAACGCTATCACCTCATCCGCTTTTTTCAATCGTTCTTGCTGCATCTCCGTTTCCTGACGAAGCAGGCGATTCTTCTGCTCATTGAGTCTCGTCTCTTGTTCATGACGTTCTCTCTCATGTTGCCTTTGCTGGCGAATCAGTTTCATCCGATAGCGCATCAACAACCAAGCGCCACAAGTCAAAAAGAAGAAGATGATGATTCCAGCGACAAACATTCTTCGATGCAAAGAAGATGTATAAGCCAGCCGTTCATTTTCCCGCTCCTGCTGCACCACAGTCTGATAATAGTCGTCTTTCTGCTCCAGCACCTTGAAATAGAGTTGTTCCACTCGTTCGAAAGCAGAGTCTATCGCCTCTTCCGCTTCTTCGGCACCATAACGCAAGGCCGCAATCTTTGCCAGGTTGCTCTGCACGATATAAGCTGAATGAATGTCGTCGTCAGTTTTCATCTGACGGTATGCTTCCTCCGCTTTATCCAAGGAATCAAGACTCATATAGCATCTGCCCATCACTTGCAACACACCCTGAATCAGTTGGGGTGTAGCCAATAGCTTAGCCTTCAGCACGTATTCAAGTGCTTGATGAACATCATCTTCTGCCCATGCAATATTAGCGAGGCTGGTCAAGGTTTGGCATTGCAGGTCGTTCATGCCACCGTCCAGAGCTATCTGATATGCCTGTCGGGTCAAGGCAAGCGCATCGTCAAATGACCCTTCATTGTTGTAGGCCAACTGAGCGGCATAGGTGCCAGCGCAGTCGAGCAAGATCGCATGATTGCGCTCATCATCAGGATGCCGCTCATAGACGTCAATGGCTTTTTTGGCCATTCTCAGAGCTTCCTCGGTGTTGCTCCACGAGAGCGACTCAGCCAATCGCTGACAGGCAATGTAGCAAGTATGCCAGTCATCTGTCCGCTCAGCTTTTTCTATGGCGCTACGCAAAAGAGTCTCGCCTCTCAGCACACTGTCAAGCTCAAGAGCCTCCTCACCTGCCTCAAGGTATTCCTTGGCACTAAAAGAGCCCTCCACTTTGTCTTGCCGTTTACAAGAGCAAAGCAATCCACAGATGAGTATTGTCAATAGCAACTGAGCTTTCATTCCTGTTACCTTTTTGATTCGCTAATTTCTGAATGCAAAGATATTATGTTTTTCCACACTCTGCAAATTTTACCTATGGAAAACTAACAATAGAATATCTTTCGTAAGTAGATATAAATCAACAAATTAAATAATCATTGTCCATTTTACCCATGGAAAAATAACCAGCAAGTCATGGAAATGCCTTGTGAATAAACGCAACATTTAGATGCCGACTTTCTTCATTTCGATGAAATGGAAGAATGGACGTTCGACGGGCTGAATCAGTTAGAGCCTGAAAATAGTTCTTTTTATTGAAATGAGAAAGGGGAACTTCACAGACCCCCTGCTCCATGTGTTTTCATATCGTTCACTAATTATTATTTAACAGGAATAGGGAAGCAAAGACCATGCCAAACATTCCAACCGCCTAACAATCAGTTATATGCAAAGATATTGAAAACTTCAATCTGTTCATTATTGAACAATAAGTGTTTATAAACGAACATTATTGTAGGTTCAAATCATCAGAAAAAGCTGCATTCTTGACATAATTAATGAAAGAAAATCTATATATTTGCATTTCAAAGTGCATTTGATGCTACTCTTTTCAGCCCATGCTAAAAACGACAGCCACAAGGCTCTCAAGAACTAATATCTATTTTTTATGGACAAGGATTTCAACCATCTTCCATCAGAAAGCCATCTGATACCTTCAGAAGCGGAGAACGCACCAATGTCGGACCAAGATATGAATGGCGCTTCTCCATCAACCGACTCTAATGAAAACCGTAAAGATCGAACTGGAATTACATTCAACTGGTTCAACCTCCTCATCGGAGTTGCCGTCATCCTCGGGTTTCGTCGCTCTGGAGATTTTTTCTCTGGCGATTTCAGCACCTATCTGTTTCTCGCTCTCGCCGTCGTCATCCATGAGATGGGTCATGTGGTGATGGGCAAGGCCTTCGGGTGCATGATTCGAGAGATGCAGGTGTTCTTCCTTTCATTCATCAGCTACAAGCCCAAACGTGATGCAGTTGGCAAATCCTGGCGCGATATCACATGGAGTCTGGGTGTTCTCCCTCTGGGAGGAGTGACGATGTTCCGGTCACGAAAACAAGTAGAAGCCTCCAACTGGGAAGGCGTTGAAACAAGTCTGCGGGATATGGAGACAGGAGCATCATCTTCTCCATACATCGAAGACAAACCCGCTTGGCAACGCCTGCTGATCTCAGCAGCCGGAGTCCTGTTCAATATTGCCACGTTCTTCATCCTGTATTTTACCACACCGCTGATGTCGGATGCATGTTATGACGGATTATGGCCTTTGATGTCTTTCTCTCTGGTATTAGCATTGCTCAACATCCTGCCCGTTTATCCCCTCGATGGAGGTGCCATAGTCTTTGCCATCTACGAGATTGTCACAGGCAAGAAGCCTGCAGCTTGGTTTACTACCACCTGCAGCGGGATAGGGTTCATCTTCATCATCCTGTTTTTCTGGGTGTTCCCCGGATGGCTTGGTGAGATCCTGGACTATGTGTTCCGTTTCTTCTTTTGAGAAACATCCTGTTGCGATAACCATGCACTTTTCAAGAGTTGGAAATCTATAGAAGCCCAAACGTCCTAAATATTTCAACAAAAAATCATTCCACAGTAAGATGATGACAAGAAGTTGGGAGATTGTTTGCGATGTAAGAAAAAATGTTGTATATTTGTAGCAAAGAACCAAAAGACGAAAAATATGGACAGGAATAAATACATACGATTCGACTGGGCTGCAAAATACATGTTGCGCAACAAGGCCGATTTCGCCATCTTCGAGGGTTTGATTTCCGTCCTTGTAGGTGAGAAGGTGACAATTGTCGAACTCTTGGAAAGTGAGTCGAACCAAGAGTATCAAGACGACAAGTTCAACCGTGTGGACATCAAGGCCAAAAATTCAAAGGGAGAGATCATCATCGTTGAGATCCAGCAGAGCCGCGAGGCAGACTACCTGCAGCGGATGCTCTATGGAGTGGCTAAAACCATCACCGAGCACATGAAAATCGGCAAGGATTATTTCGAAGTGAAAAAAGTGTATAGCATCAACATCCTTTATTTCGCACTCGGCGAAGGCACCGATTATCTCTATCACGGACAAGCCACGCTGACCGGTGTTCACACACACGACACACTCCGTCTGACCCAACATGAACAAGAAGACCTTCATGTGATGACTCCTGAGAACATCTTTCCCGAGTATTTCGTGATCCGTGTCGATGAGTTCAACCAAATGGCAGTCACTCCCCTCGAGGAATGGATGCAGTACCTGAAGTACGAGTACATTAAACCCGACACAACCGTTCCTGGCCTTATAGAGGCCCGAGAGAGACTGGAACTTCTTCGCATGCCTGAGAAAGAACGAAGAAGATACGAGAACTATTACTACAATCTGAGTCGCGACCTCGACGTTATGAGGACCAAAATCCTTGAGGCAACCATTGAAGGAAGAAAGCAAGGAAGGGCAGAAGGACGAGCCGAGGGACTTGAGGCTGGACGAGCAGAAGGGCTTGAGGCTGGACGAGCAGAAGGACGAGCAGAAGGACTTGAGGCTGGACGAGCAGAAGCAATCTTAGACGTAGCTCGCAAGATGAAGTCCATGGGCATCTCCATGGATGCCATCTCCAGTGCCACAGGATTGTCGATCGAAGAAATAGACGAATTATAACCTTCCACTGAAGAAATCCTACAATTCTTCCTGATATTTGATTCATAAAAACTAACAAAACAGACGATATTATGGACGTGTCATATCCTTCTTCAGAATTAATCGTCAATCCCGACGGTAGCATATTCCACTTGCATCTGCAGCCAGAACAATTGGCCGACAAGGTGATTCTGTGTGGCGACCCGGGAAGAATAGACTTGGTGGCATCGCATTTCGACACACAGGAATGTGAGGTCAGCAGTCGTGAGTTCCACACCATCACCGGAACTTACAAAGGCAAGCGCATCACAGCCCTGTCCACTGGCATCGGTTGCGACAACATCGACATCGTGATGAACGAACTCGACGCCCTGAAAAACATCGACCTTCAACGGCGCGAGGACTTGCCCCGCCACACCTCAATGGAGATTGTGCGCATAGGCACTTGCGGTGGCCTTCAGCCTTATACACCCGTAGGTACATTCATCGTCAGCGAATACTCCATCGGTTTCGATGGCCTTCTCAATTACTACGACGGTCGCGACCGTGTGTGCGACCTCGATTTCGAACGTACCTTCACCCTCCATCAACAATGGGACATGCGCAAGGGCGCGCCCTACGTGATCCAGAACTCGCCCGAAATGGTGGACCGCATCTTCCAGGCCGATGCAGGTATGGTGAAAGGGGTGACCATCTCCTGTGGTGGTTTTTTTGGTCCTCAAGGCCGAAGACTCAGGATTCCTCTGTCCGACCCTCAACAGAACGAGAAAATCATGAGTTTCGAATACGAGGGTCGTCGCATCACCAACTTCGAGATGGAAAGTTCCGCCATAGCCGGTCTGTCGGCATTACTGGATCACAAGGCAGTAACGGTCTGCATGGTCATCGCCAATCGAGTGGCGAAGGAAGCTAACGCCAACTACAAGAACAGTATCGACACCTTGATTGAGCTGGTGCTGGACAAGATTTAACATGTATAAACGTTTACATCATGGAAAAGAACGTATTTATAGAGAATCTACGAAACTTGATTTCCGGCGAGAACGATGAAACGGCAGTCCTCGCCAACACCTCTGCATATATCAAGGAGGTCTATGGCTGGTTCTGGATAGGCTTCTATATCGTAAGAGGCGAAGAACTGGTATTGGGCCCTTTTCAAGGCAGTGTGGCCTGCTATAGAATCAAGAAAGGACGAGGTGTGTGCGGCACATCCTGGCTGAAAAACACCACGATAGTAGTGCCAGATGTGGAAGACTTTCCAGGACATATCGCTTGCAGCAGCCTAAGCAAGAGCGAAATTGTGGTTCCGCTCCGCGACACACAAGGCAATGTACGTGCCGTGCTCGACATCGACAGTGACCACCTCGCCACATTCGGAGACCAAGAACAAGAAGTGATGGAGGCCGCCGCGCGAATCGTGGAAAAACAGGTGTTTAAATAAACGAACTTTGATTACTCATCGCTAACTTGAAGAACATAACTATGAAGCAAAGACTTTTACTAAAGACTGTTATGCTGATTACAGCTGGATTGATCAGCATCTTCTCTGCCACAATAGCAGAGGCATCAATCAACGACAACATCAACGACCAAGTAACCCGTCAGAAAGAAGTGGACAACGGGGGTAGTGGCCGCTATCGTGCCATCGTTGTCAGCGAGAAATCATTGCCCAACTTCACTGTCTATCGACCCCGCAACGTGCAATATGCCGCAAGAAGAGAAGGACCCCTTCCATGCCTTATCTGGTGCAACGGCGCTTGCTCAGGTTCGTCCATAGGCTATGAGCGGATGCTCAACGAGATTGCATCCCATGGTTATGTGGTTGTGGGCATTGGTGCATTCGAAATGGTCGATAGCGAACGCGACGACGGAGGCTCCAACGAGAAGATGGTGGTCGATGCCATCAACTGGCTGGTCAGACAGGAAAAAATGAGGACAAGCGACTACTACCAAGCCATCAACGTAAACAACATCGCCCTTTCCGGACATTCCTGCGGAGGAGCTCAAGCCATTGCCAACTGCGCAAATCCGCGTGTCAAGACCTTGCTGATCATGAATGCCGGCATGGGAGGCATGTCGATGGGAGGGGCGTCGCCACAGACGCTCAATTCACTACACTGCCCCATCATCTACATGACTGGCGGAACAGGAGACGTGGCTTACGAAAACGCTAAGGTCGATTACGGCAATGTCAAAAGACCAGTGGCATGGGCCGACCTATCCAATGCTGGCCACGGCGGCACATATTGGGCGCAATACGGCGGAGAATTCGGACGAATCGCCATCAAATGGATGGACTGGCATCTGAAAGGATACAAGCAGAACGCACGCATCTTCCTCAAACCCGACTTAACAGGATTCGCAAGGGAATGGTCCGTCAAGAACCGCAACTTCACCACCAAAGACAAAGACTTCGACGCACCATTTGAGGATATCGAAACAGCGGTACACCCCGCCTTCGATCGAGAGGCCGCCGACGAAAGCTTCGATTTCGGTGTCGATATTAGTTCACTGACCGTACTCACCAACCAAGGCAAGACTTTCAACAACCGAGAAGGACAGAAACAAGCCCTAATGCCGCTGCTGAAAGAACAGGGGGTGAACAGCGTCAGGTTACGTGTACTGGTAAATCCTTCGGGTGGCAACTACGATTGGAAATACGCTAGGGTATTGGCCAACCAGGCTAAACGACAAGACTTCAATATCATGCTCGACCTACACTTTTCCGACTGGTGGGGAGAATACATTACTCCCGAGGCATGGAAAAACAACACAATCGACAAACTGCTAAGCAATGTCAAGACACACACCAGCGTAGCGGTGAAAGCCGTCAACTCGGGCGACAAACTGAGATGGGTGCAGATTGGCAACGAGACCGACCAAGGCATGTTGTGGGAAACAGGACGAGATATGCAGACTTTTGCAACAATCGTCAACGCGGCACACGAAGCAGTGAAAGCGGCAAGCCCCGAAACGCAGACCATCATCCATGTGGCGGAATGCGAGGACACACAGTGGCTGACCGACTATTTCGACAACCTGCAAGCCAACGGAGCACAATGGGACGCTATCGGACTGTCTGTACATGTCAAGGCATCGGCACTGCAGCCCTACGAACTGATCGACAAAGTGGTGGAGAACGTCAAGCTGCTCAAGGAACGCTACGGCAAGCCGGTGCTCATTGTTGAGACTGGCTACTACATCGACCGACAGTTGGAGGCCAACCAATGGCTCTGCGACTTCATCAACAAACTCATCGAAGCCGGAGCATCAGGATTGTACTATTGGGAGCCAGAACTGGTGGACAACTACGACCTCGGCGCCTGGAATCCGCTGACACTAAAGCCATCTATCGTACTCGACGCTTTCCTCGGCCTCAGGCATGTGGACCCATCGACCGACAACATCTATGCTCCAACAACCGTCAACATCGATGGTGAAACGGAATTCTATACTCCTGAAGGAATCCGGATCAGTCGTCCTCAGCGCGGACTGAACATTGTCCGTAAAAGGGAAAACAATCAAATGAAGACTTACAAGATACTACATAAATAATTGTTTGAACATGACAACCATTTGCGCGATATCTACCGCTGTGGGCGGTGCCATAGGAATAGTGAGAATATCAGGGCCTAAGGCCATCGAAATCGTGGACTCCATCTTCCATTCAGCCTCCAAACGCAGGCTCACAGACTACGACAACCAATCATTGGCCTACGGCCATATCCTGACCGACGACGGCACTTTGCTCGATGAGGTCCTGGTAAGCGTGTTTCGCGCACCTCATTCATACACAGGTGAGGACAGTGTGGAGATTTCCTGTCATGGTTCGTCGTTCATCCTCCAACAGGTGATTCAGCTTTTGCTCAACCATGGTTGTTTCAACGCCCAACCCGGTGAGTTCACCAAACGTGCCTTCCTCAACGGCAAGATGGACCTGAGCCAAGCCGAGGCTGTGGCCGACCTCATCGCCTCCACCAACGTGGCGACCCACCGACTGGCCATGAGCCAGATGAAAGGCGGTTTCAGTCGTGAACTACGCCGTCTGCGCGACCACCTGTTGGAGATGACTTCACTCTTGGAATTGGAACTCGACTTCAGTGAAGAGGACGTAGAGTTTGCCGACCGCGACAAACTCACCTACCTGGCCGACGAGATTGATGAGGCCATCACCCGCCTGACCGACAGTTTCGACACCGGAAATGCTATCCGCAACGGTCTTCCCGTGGCCATCATCGGCGAGACCAATGTGGGCAAATCGACCCTGCTCAACCAATTGCTCCACGACGACAAAGCCTTGGTGAGCGACATCCACGGCACCACCCGCGACGCCATCGAAGACTGCGTGACCCTTCGAGGTGTGAACTTCCGTTTCATCGACACAGCCGGTATCCGCCACACCGACGACATAGTGGAGAACATGGGCATAGAGCGCACCTATGAGCGCATCCGTAACGCACAGATTGTGCTCTGGCTACTCGACGCCACCTCCATCCTATCTACGCTCTCCCCCACTCCTTCAGATGGGGAAAATGTGGAAACGGTGGATGGGCAAACAGTCAAGGATGCCGAGCGCACAGAAAGTGATTCCACCGAAATCACAGAAGGAGTTTCGCCTTTGAACAATATAGTGGAAGTTCGCGACAAGATTATCCCCTTGACAGCAGGCAAGACACTTATCGTTGTGATTAATAAAAGCGATGCCATCCCCGACGACCGTCTCTACGACATCTACAACTTCGTATATACCAACTCTGGCATCAACGAGAACGAGACCATCCGTATCAGCGCCAAGACTGGCTACAACATTCCCGCCCTGACCGACATGCTCATCGAAGCCGCCAATAAGGCTGAATACAGCAACACAGACATCATCGTGACCAACATCCGTCACTACGACGCTTTGATCCAAGCTAAAAAGGCCATAGAGGTGGCACGTCAGTCGTTGGACCAGCAGTTATCTGCCGATCTGGTAAGTGAAGAGTTGCGCGACTGCCTCCGTTCCCTTGGCGACATCCTCGGCGAGTTCACCACCGACGAAACCCTCGACCTCATCTTCTCCCGCTTTTGCGTGGGAAAGTGATTTTTTGCCAAGAAAAGCATGCTATCTGCAAATATAGCTCGTAAATCGCATCATTTTAAGCAATTAATTTTGTCTATTTTTGCAGATTTTTGATTTTTAACTTCGATATTTGCAGATTATCACCC
>CAMOWU010000054.1 GCA_946628545.1 uncultured Bacteroides sp.
TTGGTAATTACACACGAGAAGGTTTTCCTTCAAATTTTCCTAATTAATTTTCCTACAATTTTGAGCGTAGCGACCACAACAGAGTTTGGATGAGCTACTTACTCAGAATGTCATGCGGACCATGAACCGTATGCCATTGCGATGTGTTCTGGGATGGTTGAGATAAGTGAGGCGCCTGACGTACTCCACATGCAGCAGTTTGAAGATATTGTGCACTCCCAGCACCAATTCGAAATAGGGAGTTTTGGGATCCATGACATGTGTACTGGCAACATACGATCCGTCGTTCTCAAAAAGACCCGGGAAATAAAACAGTTTGGGATCGCCCGATTTGTAGGGATTGTTCTTGTCGGTGAGTTGTCCCCAAAGCATATTCAATCCGATGTATTCTCTCCATTTGAGTTTCTTGAGCAGAGGTATGCGATTGAATATCTTGCCGTTCAAGTCCCAGCTGAACATAGCGGAAAGATAGCGGTCGTTGAGGAACTCATAGTTGCTGATGAGACTGAAAGTCTGGTCTTCCACGATATACGACTGGTTGGCAGCAGGATGGATAAGGAAAGGGAAAGGCACCACTTGCCATTGTATGCCACCTTTGACGTAGGTGTCGATCTTTCCCCACGACCCTACCCAGAAACGCTTGTATATGCTTGCCTCAGTGAGGTTGTAATCATAGTCGCCACCAAAGACATTGTTGAGTCCGAAGGTGTGGGAGACGTAGAAGATGGGCGCGTCGAAATTGACCTTGAGTCGTCGTTGCTTGGTGTTGATGTAAGTAGCCCCAGGTTCGTAGCTGAAAGCGACCTTGAGCTCTGTGGAATGGATATCTTTCACCCAGTATGACTTGTCGTTGACAGGCATGTCAGACTTGGGTCCTGTTGCTACCCTCTGATAGAAAAGAGCCTCGACCGGCTTGTTAATGGTTGAGGTGAGCGACAGCATCGCCTTCATCCCCGAATACCATTCCTTGTCGTAGGTGACTCCCCATTCCCGCGTGTGCATGAGATGGTTGACATCACTGGCATGTATGGAGAGAAACATATTGTCCTTGTCAGTGTGTATATACTTGTCGAAAGGCGTTGTGATGTCGTTCATGTAATAAACGGAAAGGTTGTTTTGCGGAAACTCCCTGGGCAGATAAGCTTTTTTATTGAACGAATAGGTGAGGTTGGCCTTTCCGTAGAAATTGTCGTATTTGGTACCATAAGCAAGATATCCACTGGCAAAGATGTGTTCATGCAGGTTGGCAGTGGTGAGTGCAGAGATGCGCAGTCGCAATTTGTCGTAGTTGTTTTGGGAAATCATGGTATTGACGGGACCTATATCCACTTTGTTGGTGGCGAGTGAGTCGCTGGTCTCGACAAAGTTCTCGACCAGTGCCTTAAAGGCGAAGATGAAATACTTGAAGCCCTTGATGTTCTCTATCCTCTTGATGAAGGTGTCCATCTTGCTCTCGCTCTCAGTCAGCTCCACCATCCTGTACTGGTTCCAGAAGTCGTCCTCCTTCATGTTGGCGTCGGGATCCTTAAAAGTAGTGCCTTTGATGCGCTTGAAGATTTTAGGTGCAATAGGTTCGAACGAGAAGTCGGTGTAGCGCACCGTCTTCTGTACCTGGAACTTGGAGACCCATTTCATGAGTTTGAGTTCAATGAGCATATCATTGACGGTCACCACCCTTTCTCCTGACGGTAGTGTCTCATAATCTTGCATGATGACCATGTTCTCCACGAAGTTGACATCGCTGCGTCGAGGTATGTTGAGTTCCACACGCCTGACCTGCCATGTGGAGTCGAGCATGACAAACACACTGCCAGAGAAGCCAAAGTCCTGCTGGTTGTTGGGGGTGAAGCCCACTTCCACCACCTTGTCGCCCTCCACAAAGAGAGTGTCCATCAAGTAGTAGCGATAGAAACTGATGGCATTGTCGGCTATAGGACTCTTGAAGGGATACTGCAGGAGCCGGCACTCGTTTTCGTAGATATCGACATCGGTGAAAACGTCCTTGAGCGTGGTGGTGATGATCTCGCCGGTATTGAAGAGTTCGTTGACTCCTTTCGACACTTCCCCCTTGATAAGTTGTTTTTTCGTCTCAGGATGCTTGCGGTAGAAATTGTCGGACACCACCTCATCGACAGTCAGTGGCAGAATGGTTTTTCCCGTCTGCTCGCAAACCTCGGCATGGTCCTTGAGGAAGGCGAGCTGCTTGAAATCGCCCTCCTCGAAAAACTTGTCGGAAAACTCATTGACAGAGAAAGTCAACTTCTCATACTTGGTGTAGAAATAGTAGTCGTGGGCTTCGAGGCTGTTGAACTTCTTGGCTGCAATGACCTTCCTCATCAATTCCACGGCAGGATTGTTCTTGCGGCTGTATTTTGTCTTTTTGGCAGAGACGGTCACCTCGTTGATCATTCGTGGATCGGGCTGGAGGCGTATTCTCAGGTTCTTCTTTTGTCCTGGCTTGAGTTTCACCACCTGCGTCTTATACCCCATGGTGGAGATGGTCAGTTCGTTCCAGTCATTCTCCTCACGAATGACGAATCGTCCGTTCTCGTCGGTCTGTTCGCCCACGTTCTTTCCCTCGTAATAGACATTGACAACATCGAGCGGCTGGCGGGTCTTGGCATCAACCACCACACCTGTGACCTGCGAGAACAGATCTGCAGGCACCCAGGTGAAAAGTATTGTCAATAGGATGAAAGGGAAAAACCGACGCATGAAACCGAGAAAGACTATTGATGAAAGCCCCTTGAAGATAAAACAGTCAGAGCCGTTGCAAACGACTTAGGGTGTTGCAAACGGCTCTGAAAAAGATTGTTTAGTCGAGTTCCTCGTCTGGTTCGTAGCCCCCCATCTCCCTGATGGCGTTCTTGAGCATGGTGTATTGCTGGAAGAGATGGTTGACCGGCACTTCTCCCTGCGTGTAGTCGTGCATCGGACTCTTAAGGAAGAAACTGAGGAAGCGCTGTATGCCATAACGTCCCGCTCTGGCAGCCAAGTCGCTGAGCAGGCAGAGGTCGAGCACGAGCGGTGCAGCCAGAATGGAGTCGCGGCAAAGGAAATTGATCTTGATCTGCATGGGATAGCCCATCCATCCGAAGATGTCGATGTTGTCCCATCCCTCTTTGTTGTCGTTGCGCGGTGGGTAGTAGTTGATGCGCACCTTGTGGTAGTAGTCGGTGTAGAGATCGGGCTGCACGTCATGCTGGAGTATGCTTTCAAGCGTTGACAATTTGCTGACTTCCTTGGTGTGGAAGTTGTCTGGTTCGTCGAGCACCAGTCCATCGCGGTTGCCAAGAATATTGGTAGAGAACCATCCGCTGAGTCCAAGGCAACGAGTGCCGATAATAGGAGCGAATCCGGATTTGACGAGTGTCTGTCCTGTCTTGAAATCCTTGCCGGCGATAGGCATCTTGGTCTTCTCAGCCATTTCCCACATGGCGGGAATATCCACGGTGGTATTGGGCGCGCCCATGATGAAAGGCACTCCTTCTGCCAGTGCGGCATAGGCATAACACATCGAAGGAGCCACATGGACAGTGTCGTTGGCCTTCATGGCCTGTTCGAGAGCGGCAAGAGTGCCATGAACAGGCTCGAAGACGGGAACATAGATTTCTGTCGATGCAGCCCAGATGACGACGAGACGTGCACAGTCGTTATCAGCCTTGAAGCGTCGGATATCTTCTCTCAGGGCCTCCACCATTTCCCAACGTGTCTTGCAGTCCTTGACATTGTCGCCATCGAGTCGCTTGGCATAATTCTTGTCAAAGGCAGCCTTCATGGGCACCACAGCCTCCAGTTCATCTCTGACTGGATTGATGTCTTTCTCTTGCAGCACCTGAGCATACATGGCAGCTTGGTAGGCATTAGCGGGATAGACATCCCAAGCACCGAAAACCAAGTCGTCGAGCTTTGCCAAAGGCACGATGTCGCCATAGGCCAAGTACTTCTTGTCACTTCCCTGCCCTACTCTGATTTTGTCGTATTGAGTCATCGATCCCACAGGCTTCGACAAACCTTTGCGGACGCTGTACACCCCAGTTAAAAAAGTAGTGGAGACAGCACCAAGTCCTACCATGAGGATGCCCAATTTACCTTCAGCGGGAATCACATTCATTTTCTTCATGTTTTATTCAGATAATAACAATTTCCACGTTCAAATGCCCTTCTAAACTGCAGAATCTGCAATGACAAGGCTTTGAATCCGATGTGCGACAGAAAAGCCACACTTTCCTATTTTAGCAATACAAAGTTAAGCATTTACAACCGTAAAATCAATTCTGAAATGACACATGGACATCTTCGGGGCAGTATTTAACACAAATTATCAATGATTTCACCATTTGAGAAGTTTTTTTTGCACAAAAAGATTTCATTCCTGCATTGCTTCCTTGATATCGGCGAGATTGATTTCCATGAGTTGCTGGGCAGTGGCATTCTTCTGTCGTGAGAGTCGGTTGGCCTGACATTGAACTGCTTTCTCAAACACATTTCTCATATATCGGGCATTGCCGAAGAACTTGTCGCGATGCTTCAGTACCTCTTGAAGTTTCTCTTTCATATAGACACGCGCATCGTTGGAGATTGTGTATTCGTTTTTCTTGAGGTAGAGTCCGAATATGTCGATGAGTTCTTGCTCTGTATAGTCAGGGAAGTCGATATAGCGAGTGAAACGTGACTTCAGTCCTGGGTTGGACTCAATGAATCGCTTCATCTCGTCGGGATATCCCGCCACGATGACCACCAGTTTGTCGCGGTCGTCTTCCATTCGTTTGAGCAAAGTGGCGATGGCCTCTTGTCCATAGTCAGCCCCTTGCTTTTCAGGTGTTAGTGAATACGCCTCGTCGATGAAGAGCACTCCATTGAGCGCCGAATCGACCAAAGCGTTGGTCTTGATGGCAGTCTGCCCCACATATTCCGCAACAAGGTCTGATCGATCCGCTTCGACCAAGTGGTCGGTCTTGAGTATGCCGAGGTCGTGGTAGATGCGGGCCACAATACGCGCCACAGTGGTCTTACCCGTACCAGGGCTTCCAGTGAAGACCAAGTGGAACGACAATTTTGGCACCTTGAGTCCTTTCTCCTCACGTTGCTTCTGCACCTTGACGAAGTTGACCAGCGACATCACTTCATTCTTCACTTCGGTGAGTCCTATGAGTTCATTGAGTTCCTGATAAGGGTCGGTTTGACTATTGGGATCCGTTTTCCCTGCCTCCGCTGCATAAGGGTCTTTGATGTGAAGGTCGCGGACTTCTATTGAGTCATTCTCGACATCGTAATCATCTGTTTCTTCATCTTTGCCAACCTCATAAGTCAAGAAGCCGAGAAGGAGAAAGCCACCAATAATGAGTAGCAGGGATGTACGTTTGCTTATTTCGATTCCAAATATATTCATAAGTCAAAAATATTTAAAGATGATGAGATATAATAAATAAGGAGTGATGTAGCACAAGATATCGAGTAGGTCGAATGCGCCAGGCAGAACGCCGCACCTCTGCAATAATTCAGACAAGGCGCCCAACAGCGGAATCACAGCCGCATAAGCCAGTCGGCTTCTGGCTGTCATGCCTTCCGAGAAAGTGTGGGCCATGATGATATAACTCGCTGCCCACAACCCTGCCGGCAAGGAATATACCCAAACAGCGTAGGGAAAACGCTCATGCATATATGCCCGAGGCACCTCAAGACACGGTTCCAGTCCGATGGCTTGTACCAAACGGTTAAGGAGTATGGTTTCGGACCTGCACAACAGATAAATCATTCCTCCGACGACGAGCAACAAAATGCTCAATGCGATAAGTATATGGTGTCTGGTTGCAGGGCTCATCAGTAGGGCTTACCGTCAGATGAATATATTGAGAATGCCCAGTAATGCACCAAGAAGCGCACCCAGCCGCTCTATCCACTTCAGTTCATTGGCAATGACCTCAAGCAACAGCTTCTCCACTTCCAGCACGTCGAGTTCCAACACACTGTTTTCCACAATCTTGGAGATGTTGATGTTCTCCACAATCCTGGGCAGGTATTTATCCACCCCCTTCTTGTATCCGTCGATGAGGTATTCCTTGAGCGCATCGATGCTGCTCTTCTGGTCTCTGACGATACTGCTTACGGGTATGGCCATCACTTTGTTGATTCCCTTGTTGCATATACTATAGACGATACCTTCGGCATTGTTCTCGATGATGGACCGTATGTTGTCGGCGAGCACTTTCCGTATGCTGTCGCGCAGGTAGGAGTTGATCTTGCGCTGTATTCCCGTAAGGCTGGAGAAGACCCCGAGGCCAAGGATGTCCATGGAGCTGATCTTCAATTCCACATGCTCTATGATCTTGTCAGCGACCGTTTCGATGAATTCAGAATTGTTGAGCATCCTGTTGAGTTCAGCCGCCATGTCGTTCTTCGTGTTCTGAAGCAGTTCGTCAAACACGTCGGCAGGGACAGCATGTGTGATGAACTCACGCAGTGTCTCCCCGTTCTTGCTCTGCTTGGCCACAAACTCATCAATATAGCGATTGATTCGTCCGAGTATATTGTCGGAGAGCAGGGTTTGCTTGATGGCTTCAATTTTGACCAGATTCTCGCTGATCGAACCGATAGAACGCGCGATGCGGTCTTTCCCCTTCGGTATGATACCAGGAGTGAAAGGAATACGCCACCCCAGGATGTAATGCGCCCTGAGCGGACGGAAAATCATCTTGATCGCCACCTTGTTGGTGATCCATCCGATGAATGCTCCCAGGCATACAGGGAGTACATATCCCAGGAAAGGGTATTGGGTCAGAATGCTGTCAATCATGCATACCTCTTAGGATCCTCACCACGACCCAGTTCCATCGGTCTTGCTTTCTGTTGTAGGCATAGACCACTCTGCAGGAGATTTCGTCGCCCACGTAGAGGCGGTGGTTGGGATCATTGTTGTCGAATACGGTATTGGGCACGTAGATGGTCTCATCATCAGTGTTGAGGAAGAATGATGTTCCCGAGAGGCTTGTACTCACCACCCCTCTGACCGTACGGTAGAAATTGTTCTCGGGCATGGAATCGATGGTTTCCACCGACACCACCTTGACATTGTCGCCCCCAGCTTTGAACTCGGCCTTGAACTTCACCACGTCGCCCACATGATATTCATCGGTCGCCTCATTGAATTTGAAGAAAGCGATGCGCTCATAGTCATAGACCAGTGTGGCGATACTTTTCTCTACGTTGACGTAAGTCACCACACCCCTGAGTACAGGCAGGTCCGAAGCGAGTATTTCATCGGTGATCTGTCGGAAGGGCATAGCCATGACCGTCGAAACACCCTGGACATTCCTGAACCAAGGCTGTTGCGTCCATTCGGAGACTTCTTCGGGTATGTTGTAGTCGCCGAACTGTCGTCCATAGAGGAACTGCTCTATTTCATACCGAGCCCCGGCGAAGTCTTCTTTTTCTATCATATACTTAGCCAGCTGGCATCGAATGGGACCCAGAAAGACCTCCTTGGCCTTGCAACTGGTGGCCCTGAGCATACATGCCACACGCTTCTGCTCATCGGCGGCGAAGATTTCCGACATGAGTTGCCAGGTCCAGAATTCAGACGAACGCTTTTTGACCACTGGCAGGAACTGGCGCATCACATCTTCCAGGTCGCCACGCATGAACATCAATTTGTATTTGTAGTATTCCAGCCAGTAAAGCCCTCGGTACTGCTCAATGACATTCTCCAGACCGCCAATGAGGCGATTGAGGTCGGAAACGTCAGCTTTTCCTGCTTCAAAATCCTTCAACATCCGTTTGGCGCATGCAACATAAGCTCCCTCGCCCATCGACACCACACGTTTCTTGCCATTGTGCAGAGGTTGTCGGCTGAAGTCCTGCGGACGCAAATGCTCCAGTCCCCACCACTGGCAGAAAGCCGGGAAACCATCCCAACTGTCCTTGAAATCATAGAAACGCTCGAAGATGTCGAAATAGACATCTTCATTCTTGTCGATGTTGAGCGAACTGACCATGCTGAACAACTCGTCACATCTGACGAGTTTCTTGTCATGGTCGTCGAAAGCATCAACTTTCGACAGCAGTTTGACGATACAAGTGGCAATGCTGTTGCTCAGCACCTGATTGGTGTTGAAAAGGTCGAGTTCGGCGAGTTTATTGAACGTCTCGACGAACTTCGTGTAATTGAGTTCGGCATCAGTGTAGCGCTTGCAGAAAGTAAAGTAAACCCAAGCAAGGTTTGTCTTGGTTTTCTCATCTTCGGGTGCTTGTTTCCATTCATCCAATGCCATTGCGAGAGCTTCATCAAGAAGCCCCATCATTCGCAGTTCCTTAATCACTTTTCCTGGCATAGTTCTTCACATGAGTTTAATTGTCGGGGACAGGCACGGCAAGGTGTTTCTACCGCCTGCATCTCCTATTCTATTAATTATATTCTTAAAAATTATAATATTTGTGATTTTCAAAAAACAAATTTACAACTTTTTGCATACTTCACAAATTTTGGTGACATTTTTTTCTTACTTGATTGGAAAAAAACGTTCCAAGTGAATGATTAGTCCCCTATCTTTGTCAATTTGTCATGCAGAGTCTTTGATTGGAAGTTCGGCTTTGTCGATGGATGTATGTATGGAAGGAAGGCGGACGCGACACGTCGTGTCCCTACAGAGCAGAGGCGAAACAAGATGCAGACGCGACACACCACATCGCCACAGAGCAAAAAAAGAGCCACTTTCTTGATTGTTTGGCCAAATCATCATAAATTTGCATTGTGAAAAGGTTTTTGCACATATTTCTCTTCCTCTTGGCAGCAGTAGGTCTGGCATCTTGTTCGGTCAGCAACTACATTCCAGATGGCGAGTACTATCTGAAAGACGTAAGCATCAGCACCGACGACGAAGCGGCGACCAAGAACTACAACCTCAGCAGCTACATCCTTCAGGTGCCCAACTCCAAATGGTTTGTCGCCAAGGTGCCTTTAGGCATCTATATGCTATCGGGCAGCGACACCACACTCTGGACTTGCCGCCTCTTGCGCAAGCTGGGCGAGGCTCCTCGCCTCTACGATGCAGAGTCGGCCCAGACAGCCGAGCGCGCCATGGAGCAGATGCTGGCCAACGAGGGCTACATGCACGCCAACGTGGTGCAGGAAAAGGCCATCAAGGGCAAGAAGATGAGACTCGACTACCACGTGCTACCAGGCAAACGCTATTTCATCCGCCGCATACACCGCAACATCGGCAACAACGAGATCAGCCAACTGCTTCTCAGCGACGACACCCTGACCTCCTACCTGAGAGAAGGTATGCCCTTCAACGTCAACAGGCTCAACGAAGAGCGTTCCCGCATCACCTCCCTGCTGCGCGACAACGGTTTCTACCATTTCGTCAAAGACCACATCTCCTTTTTAGCCGACACCCTTGAAGGCAGTACGATGGTGGACATCACCATGAACATCGGCAAATACGTGCCCGATGGGCGTTCCCTGCCCGAAGACCACCGCAAGTACTATGTGGGCGACATCACCTTCCTGACCGACTACACCAACCTCGACCAACCAGCCGACTCCTTCTTCCACGGAGGACATAAGTTTGTCTATCAGGGCAAGCGGCGATTCCGCGCCAACCTCCTGCAGGCCAACACAGCCATTGAGGAGAACCAGCCTTACAGCGAGAGCCAGTACCGACTGACCCTCACCAACCTCTCGCGCCTGAGCGCATTCAGTTTCAGCAATGTGAGGTTCGCCCAGCGTCCGAGTTCCGACACCCTCGACTGCTTCATCATCGCCAACCATGCCCAGCCCAAGTCCATCAGCTTTGAAGTGGAGGGCACCAACTCCGCCGGCGACTTGGGCGCTGCCACATCGGCCTCGTTCCAGCACAAGAACCTGTTTCGCGGTTCAGAAACATTCACTTTCAAGATTCGAGGCGCCTACGAAGCCATCACGGGGCTCGACGGATATGAAGGCCACAACTACATCGAGCTGGGCGCCGAATCGCGACTCGCATTCCCTGGTTTCTACTTCCCTTTCATCACACCTCAGTTCGCCAAGAAGCTGAAAGCCACATCGGAGATAGCCCTTCAGTACAACCTGCAGAACCGTCCCGAGTTCCGCCGCAGGGTGCTCACTGCCGCATGGCGCTACCGCTGGACCAGCCCCAACCAGAGGGTGTCGAACAAGTTCGACCTGCTGGAAATCAACTATGTACACATGCCATGGATTTCCAGGACATTCAAGGAGCAGTATCTCGACAGCATAGGACGCAGCAACGCCATTTTGGCCTACAACTACGAGAACCTGCTCATCACCAAACTCGGCTACTCCTTCACCTACAACTCCCTTGGCACCAGTACCACAACCACCTACGGCAAGAACGCCATTGTCATCCACGGCAACCTGGAGACTTCAGGCAACGTGCTCAACGCATGGAGCCACCTGACCAAAGCCGCTACCAACAACTTCGACCAGTATAAGTTCTGTGGCATCGCTTTCGCACAGTATATCAAGGGCGACTTCGACTTCTCCAAGAGCATCCGCATCGACAACCGCAACTCCATGGCCTTCCGATTCGGATTCGGACTGGCCTATCCCTTTGGCAACTCCAAGGTCCTGCCTTTCGAGAAGCGATACTTCTCGGGAGGTGCCAACAGCGTGAGGGGATGGTCGGTGCGCTCGCTCGGTCCCGGCACCTACAACAGCGACGACCGCGGCATCAACTTCATCAACCAGTCGGGCGACATCAAACTCGACGCCAGCATCGAATACCGCACATTTCTCTTCTGGAAAATCAATGGGGCGGTCTTCGTCGATGCCGGTAATATCTGGACCATCCATGAATACGCCGACCAGCCAGGAGGCTGTTTCTACTTCCATGAGTTCTACAAGCAGATAGCGGTGAGCTACGGTATAGGCCTTCGTCTGGCTCTCGACTTCTTCACCATCCGTTTCGATGGTGGTATGAAAGCCATCAACCCCGCCTATACAGGTTCTCGCCACTACCCCATCGCCCACCCCAACCTACGACGTGACTTCGCCTTCCACTTCGCCGTAGGACTACCCTTCTAATTTATTCTGAAAGAGTTTTTATTAAAATTTTCCTCAATTATTTTCCTATCATTTTAGCATGCTGAATATTGTCACGAAAGGCTACGGGTAGGCCACGGAACGTCGGGAATCTCGGCATAGCTCAAGCAAGCATGGCTCTGCACTCACTGCTCCAATATTTTAGCGCAGCGACCCAAAAGTGTATAGACTTTTACAATATCAAGCATGATAATGCATTGTTTTGAATAGGAGGTTCGGCATTCCTGCCGAACGCAAATGTGCGGCAGGAATACCGAACGCTTTTGTGCGGCAGGAATGCCGCACCTCCTATGAACAATTACGTTTCATAGACTTCTATCTGATGACATAAAGAATCCCCACAACCCGAAAGCAATGGCTTGTCGGATTGTGGGGAAACCTTTGTTGGTCTGAATCAGAATAGTTCTGTCAGCCGGAGGCACCAACTGATTTAGTCAAGCAGCTCACCTGAATATACAGCAACGCCACGACCAGCGGAATAGGTGATGAAATACTGCCCATTAGTGATGTTGTAGATGGTCTCTCCATCTTCATCTGTTCCTGCCTCAGTGCAAGTGTAGCCAGCCTGAGTGTAGTAGTTGATGATGTCCTCATCAGCGAGGTCTTCATTGTAGAGCATGATCACACTGCTGACCAAACCCTCTTCAAGTGTGAAGGCAATGCCAGAGAGATATTCGTTCTCTTCCATGAAGCAAGCATACATGCCAGCCATCTCAGAGAAGACGCCGGGGAATTGCTCCTCCACTTCGTCCAGATCGGCCATGATCAGTGCGTTGACAGCCTCGATAGGAGTAATATCCTCAAGTCCGGGACCATCAGGTACAACAGGCACATTCTTCGTGTCCATATAGGCGACACTCGTATTGTCGGTCAGAGTGATGACCAATGTGGCGTCTTCCGCCTTGTCGGCATTGCCATAGGTGTAAACGTGGCTCTCTCCCACTACATTGTCATCCTCATCCAATCGGTCTTGCTTCTCCATGCCGTAGCTCTTGAACTTGCTCTTGAAGTAAGCGTCGATATCCTCTTCCTTGTAGGCTCCCTCTTTGAGGCTCTCCACAATCATATAGACAGTCTGGTTGTCGGGATTGATGGCAATGGTCAGATTGACCACATTCTCAGTCGGATTCTCATAGGCGTAGAAATCGCCGAACTGCATGGAAGGGTTGGGATACTTGCGGATCATGTTGGAATAACTCATCCCGATGACACTGGAATAGTCCTCGAAACTGATGGTCTCAGGAGCCTTCGTCTCATCGTCGTCACTGCTGCAGGCAGTCATCAGCAGGCCTGTCAGCATCAGAAGAAAATACAATTTCTGTTTCATAAATAAATAAAATTAATGATTAAAATAGTGATTTAATAATTTTGTGTCAGTGTTGGATTGTATCGAACGGCATTGACTGGGAACGGCATCACCCAAAGCGGTGACTCAGGCTGAAGAGAATAAGTGCCAAGTGTTCCAAGTCTGTGAGTGATCGTCTTTCGATAGGCACTCTCGCTGTTCCAGCGCTTGCGGTCGAAGAAGTTGAAGGGAGTTCCGAACTGCTCCACCATCTTTGCTTTTTGCAACAGTTGCATGGCCTCTGCTTCAGTTGCAGCCACGGATGGTTGGCAGTTTTCAACCCTCAGTTTTCTGACCTCATCCACCAGTGCCAGTCCCTCCTCCACCTTTCCGGTGCGGATCAGGCACTCTGCCGCCACATAGTGCAGCTGCTCAGATGTGAGTCCATAGACATTGCATTGGGATGACCAACCCATATACATGCGCACACCGTCGATGCCAGAGAACATCTTGCCATATTCAAGGCTCCAACCCGTTTTCTCGTAATTGATGACGTAGTCGCCTTCCTCAAAAAGTTCTCCTGCCTCCAGGCTGAGCATGGTCATCGTGGGACTAACTCGTCCCGACCCTGCCATGTAGAGGAAGTTATTGTCGGACGTCTGGTCTTGGATCCACTCACCCAGTTCTTTTACGACAGAGCGGTCAAACATCGTCGGTCGGAGTTGGATGGCTTTCTGAGCTAATGGCAAAGCCTCGCTGTAATGCTTCATTTGGAAGAGCACCATAGCCCTAACAGCATACCCCCAGGCCTGATCTCCGCGCATCACCTGACTGCCATGGTTGGCAGGCAACAGTTTGATGACGTCTTCACTACAGTCTTCAAGAATGCGTTGATAAGTTTCAGCGAGCGTCAGTTTGGTTTTCTGTTCTGTCACTTCCGTATTGCTGACATAGGCAATGCCTCCCTCATCGGCAGCTGTGTTGTCATCGTATTGACGGGCGTGAATCACGACAGCAAGAAAATGGAGCCACGCCCTCATCACCTTGGCTTCAGCCACAAGCGAGGGCTTCTTAGCCTCATCTCCCGAGGCCTCATCCATCTTGGTGATAACCGTGTTCATGTAGTTGACATACTTATAGATGTTGCTGTATCGTTCGTCGCTGGTGGTCAGTGTGGCACGATCCACCTGTTCGTTGAACGTCATCAAGGCATACTTCACCGTGTTGGTCTGTCCAAGCACTGCGGAAATCTGGTCGAATGTACCCACACTCTCTCCAGCCAAGATACCGATATTGTCGGCAGGGATATCGCCGATCATATACTCTTGGTTCAGCAACAATTCGAGTTCATTGACTGTGGATAGTGTCACCTTGCCCTTGGGCGTGATGTCGAGTTCGTCATCACAGGCAGTCAGCCCGATGGAGAAGAGCAGGCAGATGACAGGCATCCATCCTGCCGCGCGTCGTATATTGTTTTTACTGTTCATCATATTGAGTATTCTGTTATGAATCATCATGAGAAATCAATTAGAAGTTCACGCTCACTCCCATAGTATAGCTGCGCGGCGTCTTCAAGCCAGTCTCGCCGCCAATGGGATTGACCGACTCAGGATCAACGTCCAGTTTGTTGCGCGTCCATGTCAGGAGGTTGTTGGCCTGCAAACGCAGACGAAGGCTCTGTAGATGTAGTTTTCTGCAGATCGTTTTTGGAAATTCATAGTCCAACACGATATTCCTCAGTTTGAGGTAGTCGGCAGGCACCACATTAGCATCGAGATATTGGTAGTTGCCCACCACATTGGCCGATCCTGCATAACCATTGGCTGGATACTGGTCGCTGGTAGTTGTCCAATAGTTGAGATAGCTGCGTGGTATAGCCTCGGTCTCGTCGTGAACAGTATAGCCGTAGGCCGATCCCTGATACGTCCAGTCTTCCACTCTTGCTCTCATCACATGTCCGCCATAGTAGGCAAACATACAAGAGAGCGTGAAGCCTTGCCAAGTGAATTGCGGCGTGAACGACATCGACACTTTGGGATCGAGCGAACCACTATAGACCACATCAGCAGTTGTGAACTCCTCAGTGTTGATATCAGTGTAGTGCACCTGATTGTTGGCATCGTACCACCCGAAGTACTGAATGCCGCCCTGGTCCTTCATTTCAGCAAAGCGGTAGGAGAAAAGCGAGTGTGCAGGATAGCCTTGATGCAAAGTGTTTGCCAACAGTGCCTCAGCTCCACTTGTCGCCTCATGATTGACGCTGGTCACCTTGTTCTTGTTGTAAGCAATGCTGAAGTCGGCGCTGATGCCGAAGTCCTTGCGGTTGTGCGCGCGCAGGATCTCGCCATTGAGCTGGAGTTCAACACCCTGGTTGGTCATCTTTCCGTTGTTGATGGTGAGCGAAGACCAGCCAGTGGTGGGGTCAAGGTCTGTCACGGTGAGCAGGTCCGACCCTCTCTTGTAGTAATAGTCGAATGCACCGGTCAGTCGTCCGTTGAAGAGTGCGAAGTCGGTACCGATATTCAGGGAAGCGGTCTTCTCCCAGCGCAGTTGGTCGTTGGGAGGGGTGTTGAGGATTGCCACCCTGACTCCATTGATTTCGTTGACTCCCACTGTGGCAGTGAGATACGATGAGAAGTCCTGAGCGATATTTCCCGTCAGACCGTAACTGGTCCTGACTTTCAGCGCATCCAGCCAGTCCACATCCTTCATGAAAGCCTCGTTGTGGACGTTCCATCCCAGACCGACGGACCAGAGCGGACGACCGCGGAATTTGGGATCAGCTCCGAAGAGGTCGGCCTTATCCACACGATAGGAGAACGATGCGGAATAGCGGCTGTCGTAGGTGTAGTTGGCATTCATGTAGAGGGAGTAGAATCGATGAAGCACATCGCTTGTCGTATAGTTGGCGCCTGTCGGCGCACCTATCATGGTGTAGAACGATCCCAGAGCAGAGGTGCTTCCCTCCAGGTCTTTCAGCATTCCGAGATTGGTGGTTCCCATGTTGTTGGTCTGCGACTGATCGTCATAGCCAAGGAGCAAGGTGTTGTTGGTTTTGAGCTGCGACTGACGGAACTCAAATCCAGCAAGAACCTCTACCTGATGCTTGTCGGCGAATGTGCGGTTGAAATCCGTTTGCGCCCTGAAGGTGTAGTAAGCGCCCTCGCGTGTGTTGGTCGTCAGTTCGCCTTCTGCGGGAAGATGATGTGTTCCGTCGGCATCGGTGTAGAGATTGTAGAGATGGCGCATGTCGTAGCTGTCGGCTTCACGGTAAGCATTGTTTTTCTGGTAGATGTCCTCGTACTGGAACATACCACCAACAGTCCATCCTTCCAGAATGGTGGCTTTGGCATGGACAAACGAACGGATATTGGTCTGTCGGCCCTTGTTGAAGTTTCGGTTGACCTCGTTGTTCAGGTTGTAGGCCTCCGATTTCAGTCCAAAGATATTGTTGGCCAGTGATGGTTCTCCCAGCCATGCGGCTGCCTCCATGTCCGCCAACGATCCATCAGCGTTGTACATGGAAAGATATGGTGAGAAAGAGTTGATGCCGCTCCATTCGGAGGAGATATGCTGTTTGGTGCGTTGGTTGATGACATTGACGCCAAATTCGAGTGCGAGCCATTTGGTGGGATTCATATCACCACGATAACTGAAAGTCAAGGTGTTGTCGTGTTCTTTGACCACTCCCATGTTGTCGCCTTTGTAATTGAGCACCACGCTGGAATTGACATACTTTCCACGGTCGCGCAAGGAGATATTGTATTGCTGCGTCACCTGCGAGCGTTCCCACAGGTCCTGCCATTCACGCCTGTAGTCGTTGCCACCAAGGCGCTTCAGTTGGCTGTCGAGCTCATCAGCAGTGATCTCACCGAGTTCCTTGGCCATCAGCAATCTGACAATCGGACTGAGCGTCTGTCGCTGAGTGTTGTAGTAGTTCTGGACATTCTGCCACGCTGAACGCGATGGATTGTTCTTGACGAAGTTGAAGTTGTAGCGTTCCAGTTCTATCAATTCGCTGGCATTTGCCCACTCCATGTAGTCATAGTCGTTTCGCTCCGAAATGGTGAGGTCAGCGCTGAGACTCACCTCCAGACGGTCGGTTTTGGCGCGCTTGGTGGTGATGACAATCACACCGTTGCTTGCCCTTGCTCCATAGATACTGGCAGCGGCGGCATCCTTCAGCACAGTGATGTTCTCGATGTTGTAGGGATTGACGCTGTTGAGTCCGCCTTCCACAGGCAGTCCATCGACCACGATGAGAGGCGATGTTTTGGCATTGAACGACCCAGGGCCACGAATGACCAGCGCACTCTCGCCACCATCGTTGAAGCCGTTGTTGTAGCCCACCAGTCCAGGCACCTTTCCTTCGAGGTTGGAGACCACATCCCCCGTGTATCGCTGCTCCAGGTCTTTGGATGAGATGAGTTGGTAACTACCCGTAGCATTCTCGCGCTTGATGTTCTGATAACCCGTGACGAGGATTTCGTCCAGCAGTTTAGCATCGTTCTCCAGTCGGAGATAGAGTGGTTTATCCTGGCGTGAGGTCAATTTCACGGTCAAGGTTTTCATACCGATGTAACTGACGACCAACTCAGGTTCCCTGCCTTCTACTGCCATCGAGAAGACACCATCCAAGTCGGTAGTGACCCCGTTGGAAGTGCCTTTCAGGAGGATGGTGGCGCCAGGCAACGGTTCGTCGTCCATGTCGGTGACGACACCACTCACCACACGTTTGAAATACGGACGGTTCTCATCCGCTTTCTTGAGTATGATGGTACCTTTCGTCACTTCGTATTCCAAACCTGCTTCTTCATAGAAGATTCTGTCGAGCAGTTGTTGAATGGTGGCATTCTTGTAGTTGCATGTGATGCGAGGCATATCGTTGAGCGTCTCTTTCTTATAGACAAACTGGTAGCCAGTCTTCTGCCGCAGGTCTCTGATGACTTGCTCCACGGTCTGCTCTTGATAATCCACATCGTAGGTTTGCTGCGCAGTGCATATCGCACACTGCGAAATGATGAGTATCAGTGTCAGAATATATTTTCTCATATTGATCTTATTTAGCGGAAATGATAATCTTGCGATCCTTTTGACTCAGATGGATGCCACCCAGTCTGTCGAAGATGTCGCTCACCTCGCTGAAAGTCCCGTACTTGGGTATGCTGCCCATAAAGACAGTCTCTGCAGTCTGGCGATCCATAAATACGTAATCGAAATCATACCATCTCGAAAGCGTGTGCATGATTTGTTCAAGTGTTTGGTTCTCAAACACAAAGACACCACCTCTCCAACTGGTGACCACTTCTGTATCCACTTCCTTGACATGGAAAGTGGAGGATTGCTGGTTGAAGATGGTCTGATGTCCAGGCGAGAGCATCAGCTCACGCGTCTTCAGACTGTCGCCCGAAAGGCGCAGGGCGATGCTTCCATTCACCAGTGTGGTGTAGATGTCGGGCTCGTCGCTGTAGGCATGCACATTGAACTCCGTGCCATAGACGTGCACCTGCTGTCCGCCGCTGCTGACGATAAATGGCTTGTCGGCATTCTTCGCCACTTTGAAGTAGGCCTCTCCTTCCAGCTCCACATGGCGCTCGTCGCCTTCAAACACTTCAGGATAGGTCAGATGTGATGCGGCATTGAGCCACACCTCTGTGCCATCCTCCAAAACCACCTTGAACTCGGCGCCTCTGGGCGTGGTGAGCACTTGCTCTACGGGTTCCGCATGGCTCAATCCACCGTTGTCTGCCTTGGCGTTCTCCAGCAGTCGCCTGTTCGTTTGCTCATCGCTGGTCAACTCAACGGTCTGCCCGTTCGACAGAGTCAGCACCGCCTTGGTGGTTCCAGGTGTGAAAGCCGTCAGTTCGTATTGGCTTTCCGATGTGGGTGAAGATGAAGGCCGTGCGAAGTACCATGTGCAAGCACCGATGACGAGCAGTGCGATGGATGCAGCCACCATGAATGGCCTCCACCGATGACGCCCCACCCCAAGACGTGACTTCATCTCCGAAAGCGGACGACGGTAATCAGTCAGTTGCTCACGGTGGTGCTCCACCAGCAACTGCTGATTGTCGTGCAGACGTTGATAGACCGCCTCATTGTACTTGTTCTGCTGCCTCCACTCATCCAGCACCCTTTGTTCTTCATCGGTGATGGTTCCGAGTATATGCTTGCAGATCAGGTAGGATATGTCTTCTTGGTCTTTCTTCATGATTATTTGGTTTGTGCATCAATGGTCTTGGCGGTTTCGTCATCGCTGGGACGAGTGGCGTCGGGCGAGAAGATGGTACCGTCGGGATTGATCATGATGAAGCGAGGAATACCAGTGATTCCCCAGTCTTTGGAGAACTGTGCTTCCACTTCATCCTGGATGATGTACTGCTGCCACTTGGGCTGGTCTTTCTCCAGTTTCTTCAGCCAAGCGTCCTTGTTTTGGTCGATGGAAATGCTGATGAACTGCACTTTGGGATTGTCCTTGTACTTTTCGACAAGCTTCTCCACAAACGGTATCTCCTTGCAGCATGGACCGCACCATGTGGCCCACACGTCGATATAAGTGAACTTGCCCTGAATCAGGCTACTGAGTTTCACGGTCTTGCCATCGGGTGTGGTCAGTTCCACATCGGGAGCAGAAGTACCAGCCTGAGTGGCTTGTGTCGTCTTCTTTTTCTCAAGGAACTGATCCACCATGCCCTGAGCGATGTCCTTGTCCTTACCTGCCCATTCCACATATTTCTTGTTGAAGGTTTCGTAGTCGCCTGTTCCATCGCCATAGAGGTAGTATTGCTGACCAATCATCTGAACCATGAAATGACGGAGGTCGGGGTTGGTCACCAGGCTGTCAGTCAGGTGCATCAACTGAAGGCACTCTTCCTGGTTGTCGCTGCTTTTCTCAACCACACACATACTGCTGAGCGCCGTGAAAGCCATGTTGGTGCCAAGATTGAGGGGATCGTTGATGTCGATGCCTTTCACCAGCTGTCGGTATTCGTCGTTCAGCTTGTAATTGCTGTTGTCGTTCTCGCAGCTGTCCATGATCAGTCGGATGGTGAGCCATTTGTTCTGGCTTTCCGTCAGGCGTGTATAGTAATCGCGGGTCTTGGCATCCTGAATGGAAGCCAAGGCTGTTTTCAGTGTGTCGTAGTTGGCAGCGAGCAAGCGTCTGTACTCACTGATGGGTTTGGACTCCGATGGGTCTGGACTCCAATAGAGCATGGAGTCGAAACGACGGGTGTATTCGTTGACATACTGGCTGACGTCGGCATCAGGTCCCTCAAATCTGGCTTCCCACTGATCGCCAACCTTCTCAACAGTCATCTTCACGGTCTTGCCCTTCACAAGATGGACACCGAAGTAGCCGATGCCGGCCATCTCTACCGTCACGTCTCCCGTCTCGCCTTTCAGTTCTGTATTGTAACTGAAGACACTGTCTTTGCCGATTTCAAACTCAGTCATCTGGTTCTCGTAGATGTTGCCATTCGGGCAATAGGTCACGAGTCCTTCCTCTACTGCAGTTCCTATTACTTTGCATTCCAACAGCGCACCGCTGCTTTCATTGTTGCATGCAGTCAGTGCCATGAGCATAGCCGAGGCAGCCACCGCCATCAAATCTTTTTTTCTCATATTCTTATTGCTTATTATATTGTTAGTTTTTGCTACAATTTATCAGTTATACGCAATGTGGATGAAAATCTGTAATGAAAAACTCGACTTTTTTAATAATTTGTCGATTTTTGGGCAAAAAAGGCATAACTTTGCCAAGATTATAGAAGATCCCAATAGCAACAGGCATGGAAATCAGCGAACAGATATACAAAGACTTCAAGGCTGGGCGAATCGACTCGCTCTATGCCGAGGGTTTCGCATCGCTGAAGGCCTTTGCCGCCAGATATCTGACCGACAGCTACTCCATGATGGCAGAGGATTGTGTGCAGGATGCCATTGTCAATGCCTACCAGACTCGCCACACTTTCACGTCTCCTATGCAAATGAAGGCTTTTCTCTACACGTGCGTGCGCAACGCATGTATATCTATTCTGAGAAAAGTGAACAGCCAGTTCAACTACCTGTCAGAACAAGATGATGAGTATGAACAGGAGCTGTCGGCAGCCATCATTGAGCAGGAAACGCTCGACCGTCTGCATGCCGCCATCCGTGAATTGCCAGAGAAGTACAGACAGATCTTCGACTTGAGTTATGAGCAGGGACTTCGACATGCAGAAGTGGCGCGAATCCTGGGCATCACCATCGACGGAGTGCAGAAGCGGCGTGCCAAAATCATCAGCCTCCTGCGCGACAAGTTCAAAGACGACCGTCAGATCCTCCACTTTATTGCCATATTGAGCGTATAGTTCCCTCCAATGCCTTTTCTCGTTGGTTTCGTGTCCAAACCAATGTCCTCATTTGCGAGCACACAGCATAAACGAATACATAACCAAACATTTCTTTGCTTCATTATTTTATTAGAAAAGCAGGAAAATGTGAATAATATGGAGTGAAACATAATTGTAGGAAGTTCGGCATTCCTGCCGAACGTTTTGTTTGTGCGGCAGGAATGCCGCACCTCCTACCATAAACAAAGGTCTGATATTTAGGAGTTCACATGTAGGGACGCGACGTGTCGCGTCCGCTATTGATAAGTTATTAGAAATACCAGACAACCACTTCTGAAAAATAAAAATCCATGGTACCCCCTAAAACCACCGCTGAACAATCCGCATACTGAAAAACAGGGAAGTTCACTAATGCGCTAAGGTCATCTGATCTGGGCAGTGTATTACGCCAATCACACAACCATCAACTCAGCCCCAATAGCATGAAGGGTCTCATAAATCAGGTTCAGACGCTCTTGGCTGGGCGTCTTCTAGCCACTGATATATTGAGCCATCAAGGATTGAGAAATTCCCATACGGCGAGCCAATGCCGATACGTTCAACTCTGGATGCGAAGCGAAAAGACGGTAGAGCGCAGTGTTTGGCTGCTTATTGAAAAAGCCCTCAAAACTCAAGTCTTCGTCTAATTCTTCCCATCGGATGCCGAAGTCATCAAACTCATATCTGCCCAACTGGTCTGCTGAAGCAGACTTCAGACGTGGATAATCGGCAAAAAGTTCGCATGCCTCCCTTCCGTCATCAGTACGAATCCAAACCGCTGTGTCGGTCAGCCATATCTTGTCTATCTTCATTGCTTGTCCTCCCCATTTGTTGTTATTGAAAAACATATTCCAGTGCATGGCAATGGTTTCCTCGTTTTCTTCAATGACAGCCTCAAAATTAGGTAATAAAATTATTACCACCAAATAAAAAATATATTATTTTATAAAAACGACAGAATTTCTCATGATTGTGCAAGTATTCTTTTCACGGCGATATAAATCAATCATGCATATTTCATCAGTAATTTCTCTAAACGGCACCAATCGGCTCGTCTGTCTCTTTTAGCACGATAGCCCATGTGTGCAGGGTATCAT
>CAMOWU010000055.1 GCA_946628545.1 uncultured Bacteroides sp.
CCCTCACACGTCAAGTTCGGACTGAGCTGGAACTTCTACGACTAAAAGACCCTAAGGGACCTTAAAGACATTAAAGACCTTAAAGTCCCTAAAGACCTTATAGACCCTATAGACCCTAAAGACCTTACAACAATATGGACAAATACATCAAGATCAATCCTGCCGACAACGTAGCAGTAGCATTGCAGCCCCTCAGTGCCGGTGATCGCATCGAGATCAACGGTGACGTCATTGTCATTCAGACCGACGTCCCCGCCGGCCACAAGTTCCTGCTCACTGACCTACATCAAGATGAGAACGTCGTCAAATACGGCTATCCAATCGGTCATCTGAGAGCAGACCAGAAAAAAGGCGAGTTGGTCGATCACCATCATATCCAGACCAACCTCTCCGGCTTGCTCGACTACACCTACAACCCTGTGCAGACACAGCTCGACATCCCCGACCAACACCTTACCTTCCGCGGTTATCGCCGAGCCAATGGTGATGTGGGCATCCGCAACGAGTTGTGGATCATCCCAACGGTGGGCTGTGTCAACGGTATTGTCAATCAGTTGTGCGCCAGGCTCAAAGCAGAGAAAGGATTCACCAACCAAACCCATCTGAACGAAGGAGTGGAACGCATCGTGGCATTTCCACACAACTACGGTTGCTCGCAGTTGGGCGACGACCACGAAAACACCCGCAAGGTGCTTCGCGACATGGTGCTCCACCCCAATGCAGGTGCTGTGCTTGTCGTGGGACTGGGATGTGAGAACAACCAGCCAGACCAGTTCGAGGCCTTTCTGGGCGACTACGACAAACAGCGCATCCGTTTCATGGTGTCGCAGAAAGTGGAAGGCGACGAATTGGAAGAAGGCATGAAGATCTTGCGGGAGCTTTACGACGTGGCTTCCAAAGACCGCCGCGAGCCTGTCCCACTGTCCGAACTCCGCGTGGGACTGAAATGCGGCGGGTCGGATGGCTTCTCAGGCATCACCGCCAATCCCCTGCTGGGCCGTTTCTCCGATTTCCTTGTCGCCCAAGGTGGTACCACAGTGCTGACCGAGGTGCCGGAGATGTTCGGTGCTGAGACCATCCTGATGAACCGCTGTGCCACCCGTGAGTTGTTTGATCAGACCGTACGGCTCATCAACGACTTCAAGAGCTACTTCCTCAGCCACAACGAACCCGTAGGCGAGAACCCCTCGCCAGGCAATAAGGCAGGTGGTATCTCCACGCTGGAGGACAAAGCATTGGGATGCACGCAGAAATGCGGCAAAAGTGCGGTCAAAGGAGTCATGGCTTATGGCGACCGACTGCAAGAGAAAGGGCTGAACCTGCTCTCCGCCCCAGGCAACGACCTGGTGGCCTCCACAGCCCTCGCCTCCTGTGGCTGTCATCTGGTGCTCTTCACCACAGGGCGCGGCACACCCTTCGGCACCTTCGTGCCTACAATGAAGATCTCCACCAACACAGGCCTTGCCGAGAACAAGAAAACATGGATTGACTTCAATGCCGGTGTGCTGGTTGAAGGTGCGTCATGGGAAGACACCCTACAAGCTTTCATCGACAAGATCCTCAGCGTGGTCAATGGTGAGGAGACTTGGAACGAACGCAAGGACTATCAGGAGATTGCCATCTTCAAGAACGGCGTAACCCTCTAGAAATCATTGACTGTAGGGACGCGACGTGTCGCGTCCGTTATGATTTGGACGCATCACGTAGCGCCCCCACAACAAACTATTAGCGAATGAAGAAAGAAAAGAAGAAAGGTCAGGGGTTCTTAGCCCTATCCCCACTTGTGGTCTTCGTCTGCCTCTACCTCATCACGAGCCTGCTGGTACACGACTTCTACAAGGTGCCCATCACTGTGGCCTTCCTCTTCTCTTCCATCTATGCCATCTCCATATCCAAAGGCACGACGCTGAACAAACGAGTGGAGATTTTCTCCCGTGGCGCAGGTTCGTCCAACGTGATGCTCATGCTGTGGATCTTCATCCTTGCCGGAGCATTCGCCTCTACAGCCAAGTCGATGGGCGCTGTGGATTCCACCGTGGGACTGACCCTCAACATCCTCCCCAGCCAGATGCTCCTCCCCGGCATGTTCCTCGCTTCATGCTTCATCTCCCTGTCGATAGGTACCTCAGTCGGCACTGTAGCGGCCCTCATGCCCATTGCCGTAGGTATAGCCGCTCAGACTGGGATGAGTGTTCCCTTGATGACAGGTCTGGTGGCTGGTGGCGCATTCTTCGGCGACAACCTTTCGTTCATCAGCGACACCACTATCGTCGCCACTCAGACCCTGGGATGCAAGATGAACGACAAGTTCAAGGCCAACTCACTGATTGTGGTGCCAGCAGCACTGCTGATCCTCTGCCTATACCTTTTCATCGGCCTGCACGTCCATGCCCCTCAGGAAATCATGGAGGTCAATTATGTGAAGGTGCTGCCCTATATCCTGGTCATAATAGCGTCCCTGTTGGGCATGAATGTCATGGCAGTGCTGGTCATAGGCAATGTGCTTGCCGGCATCGTCGGTATGTCGTACGGCGACTTCAGTCTCTTCGGCTGGTTTGAAGCCATGGCCAACGGCATCCTGGGCATGAGCGAGCTGATTATCGTCAGCATCCTCGCAGCAGGAATGTTGGGCATCATCCGCCATAACGGAGGCATCGACTACATCATCTCCCGTCTGACCCCCGTCATCCGCGGGCGCAGGTCGGCAGAATACTGCATCGCCGCCGTGGTGGTGCTGGTAAACGTCTGCACGGCAAACAACACCATCGCCATCATCACCACAGGCTCTCTCGCAAAAGACCTGTCGGAGAAATACCATATCGACCCCAGGAAGACAGCCAGCATCCTCGACACCATGTCGTGTTTCACCCAGGGCTTGCTTCCATACGGTGCCCAGATCCTGATCGCCGCCGGACTGGCTCAGATCAATCCCGCCAGTATCGTGGGCTACATGTACTACAACTTCGCCATCGGACTGGCCGTCATCGTGTGCATCGCACTGCGTTACCCGCGCCGCTATTCCCGACCCTATTACCATCCCTAACCATAAAGCCATGAGAAAAGTATCGATTCTGATTCCATGCTACAATGAGGAGGAGAACATTCCTTCCTTATATGAAGCAGTCAAACAACTGATGGACAGTCACACAGACTACGCTTGGGAAGTCCTGATGGTGAACGACGGCAGCAAAGACCGGACCATGCAGCTGATCCGGCAGCTGCGAGAGGACGACCAGCGTATCTGCTATGTCGATCTCTCCCGCAATTTCGGCAAGGAAGCAGCACTGCTCGCCGGCTTCGACCATGTCACAGGCGACTGCATGGTGATTGTGGATGCCGACCAGCAAGACCCGCTCGACATCATACCCACCATGCTCCAATACTGGGAGGAAGGCTACGACGACATATATGCCAAACGCAAATCCAGAGGTAAGGAGAGCTGGTTGCGCAAGCACCTGTCTCTGCAGTTCTACTCCCTCCTTCAGAAGATGTCGAACATCGACATCATCCCCAATGTGGGCGACTTCCGCCTGCTCGACCGCAAGTGTATAGACGAACTCTGCCGTATGCGTGAAACAGAACGCTACACCAAGGGGCTGTATTGCTGGATAGGCTTCAAGAAGAAAGAAATCATCATCGACCGCGCCAGCCGCAAGCATGGCAAGTCAGGATGGGGTTATGGCAAGCTCTTCGGACTGGCCATCAATGGCATCACGTCGTTCTCCACTGTCCCCCTGCGCATCTCCACCTGCATCGGTCTGGTCATCTCCATCTACGCCTTCTGCCATTTGGCCTACTTCCTCATCAAGACGATGATTTTCGGTGATGATGTGCAAGGTTTCCCTACCCTCGTCATCCTGATCCTCTTCCTGGGAGGTGTCCAACTGCTCTCGCTCGGCATCATCGGCGAATATATAGGCCGTATATATAATGAGTCAAAGCATCGACCCGTTTATATAGTTCAGGAATATGCGGGCTGCGGCAAAAGCATGTCCAATCCTGATCAAACCACCACAGCGAACTAAAATGCTCATCGACAAGACCTTCGCAAAGTTCGTCCTTGTAGGCATTGCCAACACCCTGTTCGGAACGGCAGTGATGTTCGCCTTCTACAACCTTCTGCATTGCAGCTACTGGGTGTCGTCGGCGGCCAATTACTTCTTCGGCAGTATCTTGAGCTATTTCCTCAACAAATACTACACCTTCGAGAATCATGAGCGGAGTTGGAAAATTGTGCTGAAATTCACTGTCAACATCATCGTCTGCTACCTTGTGGCATACGCAGTGGCCAAACCTCTGACAATACTCGCCCTATCAGGCCAGACAAAAGTGGTTCAGGAAAATGTGGCTATGCTTGTGGGCACATGTCTTTTCATCGCCCTCAACTACCTCGGACAACGTTTCTGGGCATTCAAGAAAAAGGGTTAGACTTTAGACGTTAGACTTCAGACATTAGACGTTAGACATTAGACGTTAGACTTTAGACATCACCGCCCTGAAAGGGCAATATCCATTAGCCCAGGGCAACGCCCTGGGGATATATAAGACCAACAAAAAAAACGCCCTGAAAGGGCATCATCACTAAGCCCAGGGCAACGCCCTGGGGATATATAAGACCAACAAGAAAACGCCCTGAAAGGGCAATATCCACTAGCCCAGGGCAACGCCCTGGGGATATATAAGACAAAAACGCGCCCTGAAAGGGCAATATCATTCATAAAATCAAAAGATTATGCGCATAGGTATCATCATTGCCATGGACAAGGAGTTCAGGCAAATCACAACCCTGCTCGACAACAAGAAAGAACTGCATTCCGAACTCTTCCAATATGTCAGTGGCCGCATCGGCGACAACGACATCATCCTCCAGCGCTGCGGCATCGGCAAGGTGAACGCCGCTGTGGGCACCACCGACATGATTCTCAACTACCATCCACAACTCATCATCAGCACAGGGTGTGCCGGTGGTTCATCAGTTGATGTGGATGTACGCGATGTGGTTGTGGGGAGCCAAGTGGTGTTCCACGATGTGTATTGTGGACCTAACAATGCTTACGGTCAGATGCAGGACCAGCCAACACATTATGCGGCACCTCGTGAACTGGTGGAAAAAGCACTGAGAATCTCTCCACGCGTGAAAGAAGGCATGATTGCCAGTGGCGACTGGTTTGTTGACGCTGTTGACAAGACCAAAGAAATACTCTCTCATTTTCCCGATGCCATTGCTGTGGATATGGAGAGCGGAAGCATCGCACAAACCTGCCACCTCTTCGGAGTGCCTTTCATCAGTTTCCGAGTCATCAGCGACAACACGCTCAAGGAGAACAATATCGACGACTACCAGAAGTTCTGGAGTGAACTTGCCGATGAGTCCTTCGATATTCTCAAGGCTTTTATCGGAGGGTAAGTAAGAATTAAAGTAAAACTTCAACAAACAACTTTATTCACTTTAATATCAAAATTTTATTTGATATTATTTCACTAAAATTTCACATCAACAAACCATACCCGTTCATGGACAAGATACCTTCATTCACCATCGACCACACCCGTTTGAAACGTGGCATTTATGTCAGTCGGAAAGACGTTGTGGGCAACGAGATTGTCACCACTTTCGACATCCGCATGAAAGAACCCAACCGCGAGCCCGCACTCGGCCAGGGAGCCATCCACACCATCGAGCATCTGGCCGCCACCTATCTCCGCAACGACCCTGAATGGAAAGACCGTGTGGTCTATTGGGGACCCATGGGTTGCCTCACCGGCAACTACTTGTTGCTTCGAGGCGACTACTCGAGCAGCGTGATTTTACCACTGATGATACGCACGTTCCAGTTCATCGCTGATTACGAAGGCGAGATTCCTGGCGCCACAGCCCAAGACTGCGGCAACTACCTCCTCCACGACCTGCCCATGGCTCGATGGGAGAGCCGGAAATACCTCGATGAGGTCCTGCTATGCGCCACCATGGACAACTTGCTTTATCCAGAAGCGCAATAGTTTAGGTTTTTCCCTACCTCGATTAGGGAAAATCCATTTGGAGTAGGCGTTATTATAGTTATTTTTGCATCGTGATTACCTATAGGGTGTCGCGAGAAGACGAAAATCAACTAACAAAAATAAAAACTACAGGAAAATGAAAAGGTTTTATGTTTACTTGTTCGCAGCTTTGCTTCCCCTGGTTGCAAACGCTCAGTACGACGACGACATGTACTTCGGCACCTCGTCGAAGAAGTCGAAGAACAACACTTCGACCGTGACCAAGGTGACTACTCCTGCCGACAACGAAGACGATGAATGGTCTGTTTCCGACCCATCGTCCGTTGAGGTCTATAACAGCAACAGCCGTGACGAGGACGAATACAACCGCCGTTACCAATACTCCGACTATTCCGGCACTTTGGACCAGACAATCGACACGCTGAGAAGTGATGTGGAATATGTGGATGATGGCAGCAAGAGCGACTACGACATCAACGACGAAGAAAACGACTATCGCTATTCACGCCGCATTCTCCGATTCCACAGCCCGCATGTAGGTGTGATTGTCAGCAGTCCACTCTATTGGGACCTGGTTTATTCCTACGGCGCATACGACTTCCTCTATGCCGACTACTACTATTACGATCCCTTCTTCTGGGGACCGGGTTGGGGATATGCTTGGGGTTGGCGTCCATGGCACAGCTGGTATAGCCCAATCTGGGGCTACCACTACGCCTACGATCCTTGGTATTACTGGGGCTACGGTCCGATGTGGGGCGGTGTTCACCACCGTCACAACGGCATCCGTCCTTACGGAGCCGGCGCACGTCGCACCCGTATCAACGATATGGTCCGCACCAGCCGCTACAACACTGGCAGCCGCATCCGCAGTGGTGTGTCGGCAGTCTCTGCACGCGGCACACGCATGGGACGCACCTCCGCTCTGGGCGGACGTGGTGGCTTTGCCTCCACCTACAACGGCGGCATCAACCAGGATGGCAGCCGCAGCATCAACGGACGTACCTCTGCCCGCACCGCTGTGGGTGCCGGTCGTGGAGGAAGCATCTCCAACCGTACTTACGGAGGTGGACGCACTACAGTGGGCACGCGCACCACAGGCCGTGGAGGTAGCACAGTCAGCGGACGTGGCGGTGTCGGCAACAACCGCACATCCTCTTACGACTACAACCGACAAGGCTCACGCATGGGCAGAACAGGTGTGACCAACAACAGCCGCGACTACAACACATCGCGTTCGTCGAGCCGCAGCTCCAACAACCGTCAGTCCACAATCGGTCGTGGAGGCAATACCAACCAGCCCACCACCACTCCTCGCACTAGCTCTTCACGCTCCTATACCCCGAGTCGTACCACTTCGTCCTCTTCGAGCAGTTCTCGCTCCTACACTCCAAGCACCAGCAGCCGCAGCAGTAGCAGCGGTGGCAGCTTCGGTCGCGGTGGAGGCGGTAGCTTCGGCGGTGGCGGTGGCTTCGGCGGCGGCCGTGGTGGCGGCAGTGTAGGCGGCGGTGGCGGACGTGGAGGCCGCAGATAGGCACTTCACACGTCCCAAGGCGATGAATATCCAACTCTATTGATCAGTAACAATCAAAATACAACGATACATCATGAAGAAATCAGTTTTGTTGAGCCTGACGGTATTGTTCGCCATCAGTGCATCGGCACAGGAAACTTACGACGCCCTTCGTTTCTCCACCCCCGACCTCAATGGTTCAGCCCGTTATGTGGGTATGGGTGGTGCCCTCTCCGCCTTAGGTGGTGATGTGGCGGCGATGTCGTCCAACCCCGCAGCCATCGGCCTCTTCTCCAAGAGCGACGCCTCGTTCACGGGTAGCGTGGTGTTTGGCAATGGGGGTGTACTTGGCCACGATGGCACCCGCGCATCCATCGACAACGGAGGCATCGTGTTGTCGTCCATCATCAAGGACGGTGACCAGGGGTTGCTTCGTGTGAACTACGGTGTGAACTTCAAGAAGAACAAGAACTACTTATACAACCTCAGCAAGGACATCAACTTCCTCAGCGGTGAGTTCTCCCAGAGCTTTCAAATTGCCGACTTGGGCAACATGTTTGAGTTAGGCGAATTCGACCAACTGGCAGGCATCGGCGACTTTGCCAACCCTCAGTTTGGAAAGAATGGCAACTTGATTCATGGGGGCGCCACCAATGCCAATTTCGACGACAACGGACAGTTCATCGGTTACTCAGGTATGCCAGCCAAGGCAGCGCTTTTGCAGAAGTCTGAATTCGGCAGCGAGAACGAAGTGGATGTGGCTGTGGCTTTCAACATCAGCAATCAGGTGTTCCTCGGTGCATCAGTAGGTTTCTACGACATCAACTACAGTCGCGACTCCTACTACGAGGAGACAGGTGTTGATAACATCGGTTACGGCATCACGACCATGTACGACACCGACGGCGACGGAGTGGATGTGAAGCTTGGTGCAGTCATCCGTCCTATCGCTTCTTCGCCATTCCGTATCGGACTGAGTGTGAAGACCCCAATATGGTACTCGATGCACGATGTCAATGGAGCCTATATCGACTTCTACGATGCCCAGGGAAAGAACGACGGTTACTACAATTACGAGGGTGCCGAGGTGGATTACAACTTCCACACGCCCTGGAAGTTCGGTGTGAGCATGGGATACACAGTGGGCAATTACCTCGCTCTTGGCGCTGAATGGGAGTTCTCCGACCTTTCAACGGGCAAGTACAAACTCAAGAGCCACGATAACTACTATGACATGATCAACGACAAGACCAAGGAGAACCTCAAGATGCAGCACACCTTCAAGGCCGGTCTGGAGATCAAGCCTACAGAGCAATTCAGCATACGTATGGGCTACAACCTTGTGACCGCTCCAGTGAAAGAAGACGCCTACAGGCTTGTCTTGCCCGATGACTACATGAGCACAGAAACCTACTACACCAACTGGAAAGCCACCAACCGATTCACCTTCGGTCTTGGCTACCGCTACAAAGGTGGATATGTGGATATCGCCTATCAGTACTCCACTCAGAAAGGCGACCTCTATGCGTTCGACGAAATCGACCTGCTGCCCACAGATATCACCTTCAACCGCCACCAGTTGCTGGGTACCATAGGGTTCAGATTCTGACCTACTTCGCATCAACTTACTTAACTCATCAACCGATTTCAGAATCAGACGGGAGGCGTACCTCACGAGGTGCGCCTCTTTTCAAGCTTTTAAGACAACAACAAACATATTTATGACTATCAAAGAATTTTTCAAGCGCGACCGGTTTGCAGTATTGATCGGTGCGGAACTGATTGAAACGGGTGAAGGGTATGCCAAGGCCCGTATGCTGGTGGAAGAGCGTCACCTCAACGGTGGCGACATCTGCCAAGGCGGAGCATTGTTCACTCTGGCCGACCTGGCCTATGCGGCAGCTGTCAACAGCCACGGCACACTGACTTTCTCCATCACATCCAACATCACCTATGTTCGTTCTGCCCGTAAGGGCGAATGGATCTATGCCGAAGCCAAGGAAGTGGTCAACCACCACAGTGTGCCTTTCTGTGAGGTTCGGCTGACCAATGAAGTTGGCGACTTGATCGCCACTTTCACTGGGTCTGCTTACCGCAAGAAGAATATCCAGCTCGACCTGGATTGAAGAAGACAATGTGAAGACAGCGCGCTTACCCAAAAAAGGCAGAGATGGAGTTAGCCCATTTCTGCCTTTCTTTGTTTGAAGGTTTCAGTCGCGATGCGGATGTATTGCGATGCTGCAGTAGTGCGGACGCGACACGTCGCGTCCCTACGTGGAGGTAGGATCGGTTCCCTACAGTTTGTACTCAAGCATCACCATGGAATAGGGTGCCACGTCGAGTGTGAACTTCTTGCCAGTCTTCACTTGCTCCTTCTTGGGGGCTATGGGCTGTGCTTCGTAGTTGTTCTCGTCGTTGGCGTTGCCTGCGATGGTGGTCTTGTTGGCTGCACCCTTGATGCCGAAGCGTGAGAGATTGATGTCGGCCTTCTTGGCATCACCACTGGCGTTGCATATCTTCACAAAGAGTTTGCGCGTCTTCACGTTGAGCACTACCGACTGACCGTAGTGGCTGTCCTGCACAGGCTGGTTCACGCCTTTGGCATCACCCTGGAAAGTGACACAGTCGCCATAATAGTACTGTCCAGCCGACTGTCCGAACATCTGCTGCACATAGTAGCTGCATGTTAGGTAAGGACGTTCGTTGTCGAAATAGATGAGGTCGGGGTTCCAGTTGGTAGCCTCCTTACGAGCGAAGAGCGGAGCGTAGCTGGTCATGCAGACCACGTCGCCATTGCGCTCTACATGGAGCAGGTAGAGTCCTTCAGCCAAGGCATCAATCAGTTTCTTGTCTTTGGCAGCATACTCACCAAGATAGACCTTGGTCTTGCGGTCGCGGGGATACTTGTCGTACTGGCGGGAGCTGAGGAAGTAGCTGTTGGGCTCATAGTAGTGCTCGTCGAGGATCGGCATGTTCAACTCCTCTGCAAACTTCCAGCCATTGTCGAAGTCGGGATTGCCGGGGTGTGAGCCAGGACCAGCTGTACCTACGATCACAATCTCGGGATGAGCCTTGGTGATTCTGTCGTACATGTATTTGAATCGCTCGCAGAATTCAGGAGTGATCTTCTCCTCATTACCTATACCGAGGTATTTGAGTCCGAATGGTTTGGGATGACCAGCGTCGGCGCGCATCTTGGCCCACTTGGAAGTGGCAGGGTCGCCATTGGCCCATTCGATGAGGTCGAGGGCATCCTGTGTCCATTCATCCATCTCCGACATGGGCACCACGTCCTGAGCCTGTGTGCGCATCGACCATCCGCCATTGGTGCCTTGGCACGACACACCGCAAGGCAGGATGGGCAGTGGAGCCATATTGAGGTCCTCGCAAAGCTGGAAATACTCATAATAACCCACCTGAACTGACTGGTGGTAACCCCATGTGTTCTTGAGTTGGCGACGCTGTTCCACCGGTCCGATGGTGGTCTTCCAGCGATAGGTGTTCCAGAATCCATCTCCACCACCATGCACCACACATCCACCTGGGAAGCGCATGAAACGAGGATTGAGGTCGGCAAGTGCCTCGATGAGGTCTTTTCTTAGTCCGTGTCCCTTATAGGTGTCTTGTGGCATGAGCGACACTTGGTCGATGTCGATGCTTCCCGTGTTGAGTACGAGTATCTGCAGGATGGCGTTCTTGCAGTCTTCAGCCGAAGTCAGTGTAGCGGTGTATTTGCGCCAAGCGGGGTCATTGGCCTCGAAGGTGGTCTCAGCCAGGATCTTGGGATCCCTACCCCATCCTTGTGGTTGTCCGAGCACCACACGGATTTGCTTGGCAGATCCCATATTACGGAGGAAGACGGAGAAGTCGTATTTAGCACCAGCCTTCACGCTGATACCGTTGTAGCCACCGTTCTCAAGTCCGTAGCCTTTCCATCCCGTGTAGTCGTAATACTCCTTCACACGTTCCACGTTGAGTCGCATGTAGTTGGCATTGTTGGCATGAAGCGGATTGTCCATGCGTGTCTCCACACAACCCAAGGAATGTCCTGGGCGCAGCACACGCCAAGCTGTGGAGGGTCCCCAGCCATCCTGTTCATTGGGATTGAACTCAAACGATCCGTTTCTCAAGAGTTCGGCGTTGATACCACCATCGGCAGATGAACTGATATCCTCGAAGAAGATACCGATCAGTTCGTCGCTGATGGCAGTTCCGCCTTTTGGTGCATTCATCGGTTTCTGTGCGGCAAGATGGAGTGTGGCTGCCGCCATCAGAGTCAACATTGTTGTCCTTTTGTTCATAGTCATTGATTATTGTTTAGAATAGTTTTATGCAAATTTAAAGAAAATAATTGTACTCTTTACTCTTTCTGCCCAATTTTTCTCAGCATGTAACAATAAGGACAAGCTTTGATACAATAGTGAATCAAGAACCCAGCTTTTCCGAAGACATCATCCAACGACCATGACACCCGTTATTTGGGCAAGTGCGGTAGTGCCAAACGATAAGTAATGGCAAGATATCGCATCAGAATCACAGCCGTACCTCCAATCAGTCCGCTGAAGATGGCGTTGAGTCCGAAATGCAGGCAGATGAAATAGACGACCCCACCAACGACACAAGCCATGGCGTAAATCTCCTTTTGGAAAATCAGTGGCACCTGACCCACCAGCACGTCACGGATGACACCCCCTGCAGCACCAGTGATGGTGCCCATGACGATGGCTGTCCACCAGGGGAAGCCCAAAGAGACCGTCTTCTCCAATCCGACGATGTTGAACAACGCCAGTCCGAGCGTGTCGAAGACGAGTATGGCCTTGGTCTGTTTCATGGTGAATCGCGAAGGAATACATCCGTAAGCCAGGGCCACTCCCGACAGAACAAGATAGATGGAATTGCTCATCCAAAACACAGGAATGTTGAGCAACAGATCGCGGATGGTTCCTCCACCGATGGCTGTTGCCACCCCTACCACGTATGCTCCGAAGAGGTCGAATCGTTTTTGTGAAGCCAGTCGTATGCCACTGACAGCAAAGGCAAATGTACCTAAGATTTCCAGAATTAGCGTAAAAGTATTCATCTTATTTTTTTCTTGTATTCATCCCATCTGTTGCGGATGTTCACTACATAATTATAAGTTTCGTTTCCGTTGAAATATCCATGATTGACCACAGGGTCGTTGTAGTATTCTGCCAGTCGCATATTGAGTACATACTCATCCACATGGCCTGTCCACACGTCGGGGTTCTTGCCATGCTTCTCAGCCAACCGCCTGGCATCATCCACGTGTCCGCTTCCTGCATTGTAGGCGGCGAGGATGAAGTTGATGCGCTCGCCCTCGTGGATGTCAGCATAATGCTTGTTGAGTATGCCTATGAGTTTGGCGGCACCACGAATGTTGGTCTCGGGGTCGAAGACCTGCGCCTGAGGCACGCCGAGCATCCGCGCAGTGCCGGGCATCAGCTGCATCAGTCCCTGCGCGCCCATCCACGACACGGCATTGGGGTCGAAGGCCGATTCCTGATAACCTTGTGCTGCCAAGAGTTTCCAGTCCCATCCGCATTGCATGGCATACCTGCGGAACAGGCCATCGTAATGACTGATGATGCCCTGGGCGGGGTTGAGCATGGGCGACGACACCTTGCGGCGAGGAACAGGCAAAGAACGTTTGCCACCGCTGCTGCTCACTTTGGGCATGGAGAGCGACAGCAGTTGGTATTCATTGTCCTCCAACCATTTATCCACAGACTTAGCCAACAGCGGGGAGTCATTTCTCACAGCCCAAGCCATCTTGCCTTCGTGTTTCAGAGAGGTATCATTCGTGGTCTTGGCCAAGGTGTCGATGAAATGTGTGATGATATCAGGGCTGCATAGTGTCAGTTGATGGTCGGAGAGGTAATTGTCGGCATTGAGGTGATAGGCAATGATGTCGCCCTCACCTTTAAGCAATTTGCTGACCAACTCATCCTGAGTGCGCGAGAGGTCCACCCTCACCCTCACACCTATGGAATGCGCATATTCCTCAGCCAAGAGAAACTGATTGCCGAAATCAGCCCCGCGAAATTCAAAATAACTCGTCGGACCATAGAGCGTGAGCACAATCAATTCGCCATTCATCTCGATATCGGGAAGGTCGAGGAAAAGGTCGGAGTCATCGAATGTCGGTTGACCATTGCTGAACACGCCTATCTCCTGCTTGTTCTTGATGCAAGAGCATAACAAGGACAAGAGAGAGACAAATATAAGGCAATAGAACGTATGTATCTTTTTCTTCAGCATGACCAATAATTGAGAGAGAACGGAGTATTCCTGCTTTTCTGGGAATTTCTGGGTTTCAGGAAACGCAGAAAAGCCACACAGTCCCGCATCTTCCAAAAATTTCGGCAAAGTTACCGCATTTTGGGCGAAAAGAGATAAAAAAGAAATGCAGAATTGCATTTAATTGATTTTTTTATTCATATTTTCTTCTGTATTAAGAATTATTCTGTATATTTGCATTTCAGCAAGTAAAACCAACTATCAAGTAACAAATTTATGAAAGAGACAATTCTTGTAACTGGCGGAACCGGTTTCATTGGTTCACACACCACAGTTGAACTGCAGCAGGCAGGCTACGATGTAGTTATTATTGACAACCTCTCCAACTCCAATGCCAATGTCATTGACGGCATTGAGAAGATCACGGGCATCCGTCCCGCTTTCGAGAAGGTTGACCTCAACGACTTCGATGCCACAGAAGCCGTGTTCAAGAAATACAACATCAAGGGATGCATCCACTTTGCTGCCAGCAAGGCTGTAGGTGAGTCGGTGGAGAAACCCCTGCTTTACTATCGCAACAATCTCAACTCGCTGATGAACGTGCTGGAGCTGATGGCCAAATATGGTAGTAAAGGCATCATCTTCTCTTCTTCATGCACCGTCTATGGTCAGCCTACGAAGGAGAACCTCCCTGTCACCGAACAGGCTCCCATCCAGAAGGCCCTTTCGCCATACGGCAACACCAAGCAGATCAATGAGGAGATCATTCAGGACTACATCCACTCAGGAGCACCCCTCAAGTGCGTCATCCTGCGCTACTTCAACCCCATCGGCGCCCATCCATCTGCATTGATCGGTGAGTTGCCCAACGGAGTGCCTATGAACCTGATACCTTTCGTCACCCAGACCGCCATCGGTATCCGCAAGCAACTGAAGATTTTCGGCAACGACTACAACACACCCGACAAGACTTGCATCCGCGACTACATCTATGTCGTTGACCTTTCCAAGGCACACGTGAAGGCTATGGAGCGTTTACTGGAGAAAGAGACTGAACCTGTAGAGGTGTTCAACATCGGAACAGGCCACGGCTACTCCACTCTGGAGATTGTGGAAGGCTTCGAAAGAGCCACAGGTGTGAAGTTGCCTTGGGAGTATGCTCCACGTCGTGAGGGCGACATCGAGGCCATCTGGGGCAATGTCGATAAGGCCAACAAGGAGTTGGGCTGGAGTGCCGACACTCCATTGGACGACATCCTCCGCTCTGCATGGAAATGGCAGAAGCACCTGCGCGAGGAAGGTATTCAATAATCAGACGTGTCTGCGCCACTTAGGGCGCAACCAACGATACATTTGTTTCAGGACCGGCAAAGCGTTTGCTCATTGATTGCCAACAAGGTCCAATGATGAATGCCAACCCAAAATGCGGAATAACCGCTGACGGAGTATGAGAATATACTGTCATTGAGAATAAGGACAAGAACAATGAAATAGATTTTAGTTCCGTTGTCCGCATGGCATTCTATCGTGTTTTATTTTGTGTTTGTGTTGAGACTATCCCTCCGTGTGAACAGAGGGATAGTTCATATTTTTAGGAGAAGACAGAAAATGATGATGGACAATCAACAACCCATATTGGAAGTATGCACTGGCTCATTGGCCAGTGTGGCAGCCGCTGTGGAAGGTGGCGCCAAGCGTATCGAACTGTGCCAGGCTCTATCGCTTGATGGACTGACACCCAGCACCGGATTCGTCAAGACCGTGCGTTCGCTCTATCCCGAATTGCGCATTCACGTATTGGTCCGCAGCATGGAAGGCGGTTTTGTCTATGACGACCGTGAAATCCAGTTGATGACCGCAGACATCCATGAGGTCATCGAGGCTGGAGCCGACGCTGTAGTGGTGGGCGCATTGACGCCTAATGCCGACATTGACCTTCATGCCCTGCGCCTATGGATGCAAGCCGCTGGGAATCATCCTGTGACCTTCCACCGCGCCTTCGACCATTGCCGGCAGCCCTTGGAAGCCCTTGAGCAACTCATCGACTGTGGTTGCGCCCATGTGCTCACCTCTGGACAGGCACCCACAGCCGAGGCTGGTATTCCTCTGCTACGCCAACTGGTGGAGCATGCCAACGACAGAATAAACATTCTGCCAGGCGGAGGTGTCAACCACCTCAACGCCCGGCAGATTCTTGATGCCACAGGAGCCACAGAGATTCATGCTTCAGCCTCCATCACCCTCTCCGACGGCACCCGTCTGACCCAAGCCCACGAAGTGACAGAAATTTTAAAAGCCATATCTTAACTCTTACATTCCAACACCCCTCCCCTCGAGGGGAAAGGCTACGGGAAAGGCTACGGGTAGGCGACGGAACGTCGGGAATGGGCGAGCTTGCTCGGGAATGTGGCAGGGGTGGGGTCTTTTTCTTAATTCTTAACTCTTAACTCTTAATTCTTAACTCTTAACTAAAAAAGCCTAAAGTCTAAAGCCTAAAGTCTAAAGTCTAAAGTCTAATTTTCTTAACTCTTAATTCTTAACTCTTAACTAAAACGCCTAAAGTCTAAAGTCTAAAAAACTACCCTACTTCTTTCATCAGGTCGCCCAGTTGCTGGAAGACCTTTTCGAAATTAGTGCCGAGGGCTTCGAGTTGCTTTTTAGCTTTCACCACCGAACCACCCTTGTTGACGTCCATCTCCTTCAGAATGCGCATATAAGCATGGAATTCAGGCGGGATCTTGTTGCCGCCGTTCACGCCAGAGCGGGTGATGTTGCGGGGTGAGAGATAGTTGTCGTATTGCTTGGTGCACTGACGGCACGCCTCGCGGATCTTGCTGATGCCAGAAGGGGCAGTGGCAGCGTTCTTCATTTCCTTTACGCCCTGCTCATACCATTCGTTGCACTTGAAGGTCATGGCGTCGCCAACCATGTTGGCGTCGGGCAAGGACTCAGTGACTTTAGTCTTGTCAGCCAGCGTCTTGAAGTTGTCTGTGCCGTAACTCTCAGGATGCAAGTCACTCTGGATGACGGTCTGGTCGGCCTCCTTGGCAAATTTGGAGTAATTCGATTCGGTAGAGACAGCGTGTTCACCGTGATATTCCTTATAATACTTCTTATTATAGAGTTTCTCGGTCTCCACTTGGTCGAAGTAGGTGATTTGACCGGTTTTCGGATTCTCGTGGTAGAAGGTGGCATCGTGGTCAAAGGTGATTTTCTCACCATTAGCGAGTTTGGCTTTCGACGATGCCGAAGCATTGAGTTTTTTGACCTCATTGAACGGAATACCTTTCTCTGCTGCCATTTCGTACATCACCTCATAGTCGGCTCCTTCACTCAAGGCCTGAGTCTCCATGGTGAACTTCCTACGGGTTTCGTTCAAAGCCTTGTTGTCGTAGTCGGCCAACAGACTCATGGCGTTCTTGTCCTTCTGGATTTCCATGGCCATCTTTTTCTTCAGCTCGGCATTCTTCGGTGTATCGGGAAGGTCCATCACCTCCTTGAACTTCTCTATTTTCTTCCGGCCCAGTTCCAATCCTTCCATCTCGGCCTTCTTCATCTTGATGTCATCGAGGTCGAGGCGCTTGCCGTCGGTGAGCAGTTTGGTATGCTCCACCTTGGCGATGGCGTTGGTCTTGGCAATCTTAGTGTCGGAGATGGCTTGCTTCACGCGCCTGCCCTGGGTGATGTTGCCCCACATCTCCTTGGCCTTCTTCTTGATGTTGTCCTTGGTGATACCTACCTTGGCTGCACCCTTCTTGATGAGTCCAAGGCCACCATCCATGATCTTCTCAGTGAGATACTCACGCCCCACAACCTTCACACCGCACCAAAAACCGCCCCAGACACTGTCGCCGCCATTATCTACGTAGGCTTTCATGTCGCGGACCACCTCAAGCGATGTAAACACCACCTCGGAGCAGCCCAAGGTGATGATACCCACTGCCATGCGGGAGAAGAAGTCCAGAGAGTCTTCCACTTCTTTCGACTTCTCCATAAAGGCATTGAAGAAGAGGATCATCTCATCGCCCAAAGTCACAGGCTGGGTGTCGCCGTTGGCACCAACGTAGGTGCCTTGCAGGAATCCGATCCAGATGCGGCGCACTGTGCGCAGTTGCTCGTTGTCGTAGCCGAAATCAGCGTCATAGCCGTCGAGCATCACCTGGATGAATCGGTCCAGGGGAGCCAGGTTGTTGAGATAGCCATGGGAGAAGATGGCGTTCTGCACATGCACGAGATAGTCGGTCAGATGCTCGTCTTCCTTGAGCAAACTCATGCCGTGGTCCATGTTCTCCGACTGGCGAATGGGTTGAGAATGGAGTCTCACGGGTTTCTCCACCGTATATACTTTGTCTTCGAACTTACTGGTGAGCGTCATCTTGGCATTGATGCGGAGAGGCGCGTCGAGTGCGCCTTTATGGCAACGGAAGATCACCGAACGGGCACCGTCATCAACGTCGGCAAGGGGTTCCCATATAAGTCCCAGCTTATCGACCATGGACTGCTTGTTGGAATCCTCAGCCTCCCACTTCACATCCGACGGAACAGGAGCGATGCGCAGGAGTTGGTGGGTCTCCTCATCGAATTCGAAAAGCCGCAACTTACATTTGGTCTCGCCTGGAAGCATCTTCTTGACCTCAAACTTGGGCTCATGCGCTTTATAGGATGTGGTATCGACCACACGCTGATAGACGAAGCGCTTGCCGTGGTGCTTGCTCTCGTTGTACTCCTCCTCATAGCACTTGACGATATCAATGTCGATGGCCAGGCCCATCTGGAAGCGGCAGATGGGGAAACGGGTCTCTGTCTTGCGGCCTGTTTCTGATGTGGCGCTGACGTGCAGTTCATAGCATCGGTACTGACCGGCATTGAGCTCTTCTTTGAACTCAGGACAAGTCGCATTCTCTTTCAGAACAGCATACCAGACGCCTTCTTTCTCGTCCTTCCTCACTTCCACCTTGTAGGCATCCTTCTCCACCGACAGTTCCACCTTCGGGTTTTCACCGAGTCCTGAGACCACAAAGGGCAGTTCTACCGTCTTGTCATACTTGGTCGGCAGTGTGAGGTTGTCCTGGCCAAACAGGATTTCTGCCCCTTCGACGAAGAAGTGCATGTGGTTGGTGAACGAGGCGCCTTCAGCCGACATGGTGAAGTGAAGGACCGCTTCATCAGGTGCTCCGTCCATATCGGGTGCAAAGACATTGGCGGCCATGTAGTCGCCCATATAGGTATTCTCGCTCACTTCGAGATAGTCGTCGCCCGTGATGCGAATCAGTTGGGTCAAGGTGGAATCGGTGCTTTCGTAGCCCTCGGGAGTGATCTTCACGATTCGGGCATAGACGGTCTGAGGGGCATCGCCTGGCGTGAAGGTGTCGCCGAAGTTCTTCTTGATGCGCATTTCATAAACGCAACGCTCATCTGGATCTTCTTCCATCTGACTTTGACCACCTTCCTGAACAGGAACAGGTGGTGGCGTGGAGGCATCCTCTTCGCGCTTTTTCTTTCTCAGCCTCCATGCTGTCAGACCTCCTGCCAGTGTGATGGCAGCGATGAGACCTGGAATCACCCAGCCTACCTCGCCTTCTTCCTCCGAGGCTGCCGTCTCTATCTCCTCATGTTCAGGCGCGATGTCGTCGGTGGTTTCCACAGGAATGACGGGACGGCTATTTCCGCTGTCTGATGCGTTGTTCTTTCTTGGAGGCAGGATGAAGAACTCATCGTAATACATTTCGATATCCTCCTTGTAGGTTTTGCCATCCAAATGTTGATTGGTGTATCGTGCACCGATACGTATCCAAAGACCATTTTTGTAACTCCAATAAGGATTCTCAACAGTCTCGTACTTATAGGGAGGTTGTTGCAGATAAACAGATGTATTGGTGATCGTAGATGGTGGTTGCTGCTGCTCATCAGCACAATAGAAAAACACATAACTGTTGACATTCTTCAGGCGCTTCCCGACTGTAAAGTATTTCGTGTCTTTGCTGGAATTGCTGCCATTGGGAGTGAAGGTGATGCTGATTTTGACAGCTTCATCCCTACTCAACTGATAGATCCTGTAGGAATTGAAGGTATTCCAATAATGATAGATATCTTGGATTTCTTCTTTGCCGAAGTTGTTCCCCTCCCTGAATTCCATTTTCAGGGTCTTATTCTTCTGCTCTACCAGTGTACGGCCCTGGGAGTTGAGCGGTTCAACCGCTTCTTCCACACCGTCGATGGTATAGGTCAAGGTGCCGAATCCGGTGCTGACCGAACGTTCGAAAGCCCACACGGGAGAAACAGAGAACAACGAACATGCCATGACCGTGACTACAGCCATAAAGCATCTTGTGAAGTATCTACGGTTATCCATAGGAATGGTACTCAACTCCCCTCCCCTCAAGGGGAGGGGCAGGGGTGGGGTCTTTTTCTTAACTCTTAATTCTTAACTCTTAACTAAAAACGCCTAAAGCCTAAATCCTACCCGATTTGCTTCATCAGTTCGCCGAGTTCTATAAACACATTTTCGAAACTGGTGCCGAGTTTTTCAAGTTCTCTCTTCGCTTTCACCACCGATCCTCCTTTATTGACATCCATATCCTTCATGATACGGATATAGTCGAAGAATCTCTCGGGAATCTTGCTTGGACGGCCATAGTCCTGACGCGTGAGATTGCGCGGGTTGACGTAGTTGTCGAACTGCTTGGTACACTGACGGCATGCCTCGCGGATCTTGGATATGCCCGAAGTGGCAGTCGAGGGATTGGCGAGTTCCTTGACGCCCTGTTCATACCATTCCTTGCATTTGTAGGTCATGGCATCGCCCACAAGTTCTGCATCGGGCAACTTCACCGCCTTCTTATTGGGATCCATCAGGTGCTTGAAGTTATCGGTGCCATAACTCTCTGGATGAAAGTCGCTCTGCACCACCGTCTGGTCGGCTTTCTTGGCAAAACGGTCGGCAAACCGTTGCTCCGCAGCCTCGAAACCATTGGCTGATTCAAAATACTTGCGGTTGTAGAGTTCCTCCGTGTTCTTCTGGTTGAAATACCACACCTCATTGGGATTATCAGGATTCTGGTAATAGAACGTGGTATCGTGGTCGTAGGTAATCTTAGTTCCATCCTTCAATTTCTGCTTGGACGATGCGGAGGCATTGAGTGTCTTGATGTCATCAACAGGCACTCCGTACTGCTTGGCTATCTCCTGACGCACCTTCAATTCAGCAGATTCGTGAATAGATGCAATCTCCTTGTTGAACTTGGCACGTGTATTCTGTAAATCCAGATTTTGGTAATCGGCAAGCAGGCTCATGGCGTTCTTGTCCTTCTGAATCTCCAATGCCAGGTCCTTCTTGAGTTTGGCATTCACCGGACTGTCGTCAAGCATCTCGATGGCAGCGCGGTAGTTCTCTATCTTCTCCCTGCCCAGTTCGAGTCCATCCATCTCGGCCTTCTTCATCTTGATCTCATCGAGGTCGAGATGACGGTCGTAATCGAGTTGCAAGGGTTTGTTTGGAGTGGCAGCGTCGTCCAATGCGGGTTTCTTCACGGTAGCATCGTCCAATGCAGGTTTCTTCACGGTAGCATCGTCCAAGGCAGGTTTCTTCACGGTAGCGTCGTCCAATGCGGGTTTCTTCACCGTGGCGTCGTCCAATGCTGGTTTCTTCACCGTGGCGTCGTCCAATGCTGGTTTCTTCACCGTGGCGTCGTCGAGTGAGACTTTTTGCTTGTTGCCGGACATCGCATTTCGTTGGTTCGCTTTCATTTCCACTCTGGCCTTGGTGGCCTTGGTATCAGCGATAGCCTGTTTGACAGACCGTCCCTTGGTGATGTTGCCGTAGTACT
>CAMOWU010000056.1 GCA_946628545.1 uncultured Bacteroides sp.
ACCAATACTGGCATGAGTAGGCCATTGGACATTGACCATTGACCATTGACCATTGGACATTGGCTTCGCCGAAAACGCTCACGCTCGGCATAGCACAAGCAAGCTTGGCTTTGCTCTCGCTTAATCGCGTTTTTGACCATTGGCTTTGCTCTCGCTCAATCGCGTTTTTGGCCATTGGGCTTTGGACCATTCAATGGTATATATTTAACGTTCATTCAATAAAACAAAATGGCGATAAAGTTTCAATACAATAAGACCTCGCTTCAGTACATCGAGAAGCAACTGAAAGTGCGCATGCGCACCTTGCCCATCATCAAGAGCAAGGAGACCGCCCTGCGCCTCGAAGTGAAGAAAAGCAAGGAGGAGGCGGTGGAATTGGAGCGCCAATTGGAAAGCCAGATTGCCGGCTATGAGTCGATGTACGCGCTGTGGGGCGAGTTCGACCCCTCGCTCGTCGAGCTCAAAGACGTGGAACTGGCCGTGAAGAAGATAGCGGGTGTTCGTGTGCCTTTGCTCAACAATATTCGTTTGGAAGTGAAGCCCTTCGGTGTGTTCAGCAGTCCGAAGTGGTACTTCGACGGCATCAACCTGCTCCAGGGTCTGGCCAAGACCGCCGTGGAGCGTGAGTTCGTGCTGGCCAAACTGGCATTGCTGGAGCATGCGCGCAAGAAGACGACCCAAAAGGTAAACCTTTTCGAGAAGGTTCAGATACCTGGATTCCAAGAGGCTGTAAGGAAGATCAAGCGTTTCATGGAAGACGAGGAGAACCTCTCGAAGTCATCGCAGAAGATCTTGAAGACCCTGCTGCAGAAAAGAAAGGAGGAAGAGGAATCATGATTGAGAAAATGAAAAAACTCACCTTCCTGGTGACGAGCAAGGAATACGAGTCGTTTCTCGCCGACATCCGCCAACTGGGTGTAGTGCACATCGCCGAACAGCAGAAAGGTGCGACAAGCAGCGAGCTGCAGCACTACCTCGACAAGGCCAACCGCTATAAGGAGGTGCTCAAGAGCATGGACTACGCCGTCGGTGCTTATGCCAACGAATCGACTCCTGCTCCCCAGCCACTGAAAGCTGATGCCAGGAAGGCAGATGAAGTGATGCGACAGCTCGACGAGTTGCTTGCCGAAGAAAACAGTCTGCGACACCAGCTCGACGATGTTCAGAAATGCAAGGAGCAACTCTACCCCTGGGGCAACTTCGATTGGAGCACTCTCCGTGAACTGGAGCAATATGGCTTCAATACCTACTTCTACGCTTGCAGTCCTAAACTATTCAAGGAAGAGTGGCAGAAAGAATACTTCGCCACCGAAATCCTGGACTACAACAAGAAGACCTACTTCGTGGCTTTCGCCAAGCAGACTCCCGACATCAATGCCGAACTGCTGCAGCTGCCCGAGAAGAACCTCGACTACTATAAAGAAGAGGAAATCAAGCTGAAAGACCAGCTCGCCAACGTGCGCCAACGCCTCTACACACTGAGTTGTCAGGAGAAGCCATCCATCCTCGCCGCACAAACGGAGAACGAGAACGGCATCGACCTGTCGAAAGTGCATCTCAACACCGAATCCATCGCCGCCGACGCCGTGAAACTCATGGAAGGATGGGTGATGGAGGCCCATGAGCAAAAGGTAGTGGACTACCTGGAGAAGGAGCGTATCTTCTACGAGCTGAGCGACCCCAGTTTGGAAGACGATGTGCCAGTGAAGATCACCAACGGTTGGTATTCACGCCTCTTCGAGCCCATCCTGAAGATGTACTCTCTTCCCAACTACCACGACCTCGACATCACCCCCTATCTGGCTCCCTTCTTCATGCTGTTCTTCGGCCTCTGTATGGGCGACGCCGGCTACGGATTGCTGATTTTCGGTGTGAGCTTCTACCTGTCGAAGAAACTCGACAAGGACAAGAAGCCTTTTGCCACGCTGGGCATGTTCCTCGGCGGTATGACCGTGGTGGTCGGCCTGCTGACCGGTTCCTTCTTCGGTATCGACCTGAGCCAGCAGGAATGGGCATTCCTCGCTCCTGTGAAGAAATACTTCATCAATGAGAACAACTACCAGATAGCGGGCTACAGCCCCATGATGGTCATTTCGGTGATCATCGGTCTGATTCAGGTGCTCTTCGGCATGGTGCTGTCGGCAGTGAAGTCAGCCCGCCTCTACGGTTGGAAACATGGCATCGGGCGCATGAGCTGGGTGATAGGTATCCTCACCGCGCTGGCTACCTTCGGCCTGCCCGCGTGCGGAGTGGCTCTGCCACAGTGGCTCACCTACCTCTTCTACGGTGTGCTCGCCATCTGTGTCTTCGGCATCTTCTTCATGAACAGCCCTGGCAAGAACGTGTTGCTCAACTTCGGCACAGGCGTGTGGGACACCTACGGCATGACGACAGGCCTCCTTGGCGACCTTCTCTCCTATATCCGTCTGTTCGCCCTTGGACTCACTGGTGGTGTGCTTGGCGGTGTGTTCAACACCCTTGCCATCGACCTGACCTCGGGTATGTCGTGGGGAGTGCGCTGGTTGCCCATGCTCATCATCCTGCTCTTGGGCCACGGCATCAACTTCGCGCTCTGTATGATCAGTTCGTTCGTTCACCCCATGCGACTGACATTTGTGGAGTTCTTCAAGAACGCCAACTTCGAGGGCGGCGGCAAAGCCTACGATCCTTTCAGAGTAAAGACCTACGAGGGAAAGGAATAATCTAGATTATCTAGAAAATCTAGAGTATCTAGAAAATCTAGAATATCTAGAAAAAAAAATGATCATCAACAAAAATCAAATAATCAAAAACAACAAGAAAAAATCATTATGGAAAATTTTGAAATTTATCTTCTCGCCTACTTAGGAGTGGCCCTGGTTGTGGCTCTCTCTGGTATCGGAAGTTCTATCGGTGTGACAGTCTGCGGAAATGCAGCCATCGGTGCCTACAAGAAGAATCCATCAGCCTCAGGTTCCTACATCGGATTGGCAGCCCTTCCTTCTTCTCAGGGTCTGTATGGCTTCGTGGGTTTCTTCATGCTCAAGTCGCACATCACAGAGACCCTGACTCTCTTCCAGGCTTGCGCCATCTTCGGTGCCGGTCTTGCACTGGGTCTGGTGGCTTGGATCTCAGCTATCCGTCAGGCCAAGGTCTGCGCTAATGGTATTTCAGCCATCGGTGCCGGTCACAATGCCTTCGGTACAACTATGGTGCTGGCTGTGTTCCCCGAGCTCTACGCCATCCTCGGTCTGCTCGTGCTCATCCTCATCTCGAGCGCCATCTAAGCGATAAAGGCTTTTTTTCACCAAACGGACGATGCCCTGGCATCGACGGACGCATCATCCGCCGCGGCTCCACCAGCCTCGAGGGTCTGAACCGTGGACTCTACATCGGCAACGGCAAGAAGTATCTTGTGAAGTAAGCCACTGACGCTGAAAGCAAAGTCTTTCGCATGACGCTGAAAGCGTCACCTCTTCATAACCGTGGGTACACCGAGCGGAGCGAGGTGCACCCACGGTTTCGCTTCTTCCAGACCACCCCACCGACGCTGAAAGCGTCGCCTCTTCAACATTGTCCACACTATTTTATCCCTTTTCGACTGATAATTAACCATTTTTCTCGTAAAACGAGAATAAAAACAAAAAAATTTGGCTGTTTCGCTACAATCTTCTAACTTTGCATTCTGAAACCATAGGGATTTGTGTATATAACGGATAAAAGACACATTGAAGCGTTAGCCTCGACTGAATGGCAAAACCATTCAAAGGGGACAAAAAAAAACGGAAAAGACAAGTTTTACATCCACAGCAGAAAATAATAATTAATATACTCAAGCAAAATGAACAAAAAGACTTATCTTGCACCACAAATGAATGAGGTGCACATGGCAGCATCATTTCAAATTTGCGATGGAACAGTAACAAACGTTGACGGTAACTCTGGCATCGGTTTTGGTGGTGGCGGTGACGGTACTCCCGCTCACGGTGGAGCTCCTCGTTCCAACGAGCGTCGGAACGACGCTGAATGGGGCAACCTCTGGTAATCCGCATTTCATGTTCCTACTGAAAAAAGACAACCATCCTCTTCTAAAGGGGATGGTTATTTTTTGTCATCATATTTCTGCCTCAAGTGCGTAGTAGCGGTAGTCCTGCAAGAGGGTACTGAGAAAAGTTGTAAAAATAGATTCTTTACAAATATTTGTTGGCAAATTCTGTGGGTGAAAGAATCTCTACTAACGAATTGTCCGCACCACGGTAATCACGAAGGTTGATTGTGATCAGCGCATCGCATTTACCTTGAATAGCACACTGGTACTGAAAACTGTCTTCTATATCATCAAAAGCTAAATCATTCAATCCGTCAATGATGCGTTTATGACTTGTACCCACAACTTTCACCATCGTGAGTATTGTATTTAGCGTGGTTCGCAAATTTTCTGTCTGTTCAGGCCTGTGGATACCTTGCCGTTTTAATTCTATCCGGACAAGATACGCAAGGGTATAAATACTTCCAACTGAAATGACGGCTTTAATCACTCCGTCTTCAACGGCACTAAGAATTCTTCCTACAGCCTGATATTCACGCCGTTGCTCAAAATATTCAAGGAAGATGTTTGTGTCGAGAAAAACTTTCATCATGACAAAGAGAAAGTTTAGAGGTCAAACTTTTCTTTTAGGTATTCTTCCACAAGCTCTGTCTGAGTGGCATCTGTGTGGAATATGCCACAAAGGGCCTCATGCCGGTAATGACGATCAGCTTGATTTGCTCTGAGTCGCTTATAGGTTTGCTCTATCTTTTTAAGCCAGTTCCAACGTCGGGTACTCATGCGCACAGTGATGGTCTTAGGTGTCTTTTCTATAATTGATTCCATAATCTTACATTTTTAATTAAAGTCTTGTTTAATTAAAGTCTTGCTGCTTCATCCTCGTCATTGGGAATGCCCGCAAGGGCATAACAAGGGCAAATATAGTATTTTTCCTTGATATGACAATCACTTTCGCGGAAAAAACCGATGATGATTGAGTTATTTTCAGGCAACGCAGGATGTTCAAGCAGGCTTCCATCATCATATTTCTGCCTCAAGTGCGTAGTAGCGGTAGTCCTGCAAGAGGGTGTTGAGGAAAGCCTCGTCGGTCTGAGCGACATCCTTGATATTGAACGAAGCCTTGATCTTTCCAGCCAATTCCTGCACCCTCGCCTGACGCGTCGCATCGCTCGACGACAAGACGCGGCTGATCAACTCCGTCTGAGCCATGGTCAGTTCGTCGGCCTGAGGATAAGTGGGGCGATAATCCTTGGTCAGATAGTCGTATTCGTCGAGGTTGACCCGATACTGGCGGTATTTTCCCTCCTTCACCACCATGGTGCCCGCCGCCAAGTCGCCAATGCGCTGGTTGCGCTTGGTCACTGCGATGAAGAGCACGCCCAAGTAGCTGACCATCGGTCCGTCGGCGATAAGCAGCAGCCATCGCAGCAAGTATGCCCCGATGGTTGGTGTGGATCCGTCGGCCATCACCACGTGCGTGTGCATCACCATCTTGCCCACCGTCCGTCCATCGTTGAGCACCTCCATATACAACGGATAGAAGAGCACCGGCGCCACCCAGAAGAGCATCTCTCCAAAGGTATTCAATTGGATGGACATCTTCGACACCAACTGAAACGCCCCGACGAAATAACAGAAACAAATAGCATAGTCGATGAGCACGGCGAAGATGCGGTCGGACAAACTTGCCGGCGTCTGTTCGATACGCACGAACCCTCCTGTGACAATGGTGGAATTAGACATATAATGCGATAGAATCCTTTTTAGTCTGAAAAAAATATATTTTTACACTTTAAGTTGCAAAATTAAACGATAATGAGTAAGTTTGCAAAATAATTCGGTGAAAAAATGGACCGAGCGCCTGCGCTTTACCCATGAAACAGCCTCAACACGAGCCAACATGAAAGAGATTGTCTTCATCAGGAAGAACATCGACAAGTGGAAAGAGATAGAGAAGACGGCCGACGACCCCACAAGTGTCAGCCCCGACCAAATGGCCAGCAACTACACAGAAGTTGTTGCCGACCTCTCCTTTGCCCAGACCCACTACCCCGACTCCAAAATCACGACCTACCTCAACGTTCTGGCATCCTCCATCCACAACCAGATCTACACCAATAAACGTGAGAAATGGAAGCGCATCAGAACCTTCTTCACGGAAGAGATGCCCCGAACCATGTATGAGTCGAGACCCGAACTACTGGCCTCATTCATCATCTTCGTGGTGAGCCTCGCCATCGGCATCATCTCCACCATCGGTAACCCCGACTTCCCTCGTGCGATACTCGGCGACTACTACGTGGATATGACCCTGAGGAACATCGAGAACGGTGTGCCGATGGATGTCTATAACAGCGACAACGAGGCATCCATGTTCGTGGCTATCGGCTACAACAACGTCTGGGTCGATATCATCACCTTCGTCATGGGGCTCTTCACCGCCATGGGCACAGGTCTCATCATCTTCGTCAATGGCGTGATGGTGGGATGCTTCACCACCTTCTTCGCCCAGCACAGCCTCCTGATGGAGTCGTCGCTATCCATCTGGATGCACGGCACACTGGAGATGTCGGCAATGGTGGTGGTGGGAGCCGCCGGCATCATCCTCGGCAACGGATGGATGTTTCCTGGGACCTACTCGCGCGCCCACTCGTTCCGTATGGCAGCCAAGAGAGGGCTGAAGATCCTCATCTGTATTCTGCCCATCACCCTCACAGCCGCCTATATCGAGAGCTACATCACCCGTCACGACGAGATCCTCAACGTCGTTCGCGCGGCTTTCATCCTGGCTTGCGCCGCATTCATCGTCTGGTACTTCATCATCTATCCATGGATGAAATGCGGAAGAGGGAGGCAGACTAAAAACGACTTCAGTGTAGAGGAAAATAAAGTTTGACGTACAGGAAAAAGCATTTCAGTGTAGGATAACATATATTTTCAACTACAGATAAAACCGACAAATCCTAAGGACAAAACAAAAACAAAGTAGAGAGAAAAACAATGGGAAAGATAAGATTCTATCAACAACGCACCTTCAGCGAAGTGGTCAGCACCACCTTCGAGTTCATCCGTGAGAACTGGCGGGTGCTGCTCAAGTACCTGGTATATATATTCCTGCCAGTCAGTCTCGTGCAGTCATTGGTGGTCAACGAGCTCTTCAAAGTGACGGGCTTCTCGCAATTCGGACAGATGGCCTCACAAGGCTACGAAGACGGAGATGTCGCCACCATCATCTATGCCCTGCTCATGTTGATAGTGACAGGCCTTGGATCCCTGTTGTTCTATAGCCTGGTGTTTGCCCTCATCGACATCTACAACCACCGCAGGGACGGACTGAAAGACATCGTATGGTCCGACTTCAGCAGCAAGATGTGGTCCTACTTCGGCAAGTCCGTACTCCTCGGGCTGGTCATCATGTTCATCTTCGCCATAGCATGCGTCCTGATGGCCCTGTTGGCCATGGCCACTCTCTTCACCTTGATTGTGATCATCCCCGCCATCCTCGCCCTCTTGATCGGGCTGACCTTCACCTTCCCCGACTACCTCTACAGCGGCAACCCACTGCCTCAGTCGTTCTTCCACTCCACGAGGCTGGGTTTCCGGTGCTGGCTCAGCATTCTCGGCATCACCATCCTCACCGGCCTGCTCTCGGGCGTCGTCCAGTCCATCACCTCCATGCCCTGGCAGTTGATGCTCATGGTCAATGCCATCAGCGCCACAGGCGACTCCGCCAACACCATGTCGCCAACCATGTCGTTCATATCCTATCTGTTCGGCGTGCTCTCGTCGTTCGGTGGATATTTCGCCTCCACACTCATCCCCATAGCCGTGGCTTATCTCTATGCGCACGCCAAGGAGAAGTACGACGGAGTGACGGTGGAAAGCGACATCGACAACTTCGACAACCTCGGAGAACGAGAAGCCAACAGAATGCCGTTGCCAGGCGACGACCTCATCTAAATCCCCTCACCCACACCCCATGCCTATCGCCACGACAACATCCGACACGCTCCGCGCCATGGTTTCCGACTCCATCGCAAACCCCATGACCGACACGCTGGCACTCGACACCCAGCAGATTGCCCTGTGGCGTTCAGAGCCCGACCTCAACTACGACAGGGAGCTGCTTCACCAGGACGTGGACCTCTTCTCACGCCTGATGCGCAGCCTCAACGAGTGGCTCGGGTCGATGAACGCCGACACGATAGACCTGAGGGAATGGCTCTACATCATCAGCGCCATCATCATAGCAGCCCTCGTGGTGTGGTTTCTGATCAAGAACAAGGGCGCCATCTTCTTCTCCGACAAACGCACCAACGACGGCTATTCCGTGGAGGAAGACAATATTTACGGAGTGGATTTCGAGGGCGTGAGGAAGAAAGCCATGTCGAAGGGCAACTACAGGGAAGCCATACGCATGACCTACCTGCAGACCCTGAAGCACCTGAGCGACCAACAGCTCATCAACTGGCAAATCTACAAGACACCGACACAATATGCCCGCGAATACACAGACAGCCGATTCAAGGACCTGACCAACCTGTTCCTCAAGGTGAGGTATGGAAACTTCTCGGCGTCAACCGACGACTGCGAGCAGAGCGAACAATGGCGCAACGACATCATGAAAGAGAGAAAGGAGGGAAAGGATGAAAAGTAGGACGCTCTTCATCATCTTCATCGTGGCATTCCTCCTGCTCATCTACTGGGCAGAATCCACCAAGCCCAAGAGCTTCGACTGGCGAGTGACCTACCAGCCTGAAAGCACAGAGCCCTTCGGATGCAAACTCTTCGACGAGATGATGCAACGGACCATGCCCAAGGGCTATGAGCTGACGGACAAGAACCTGGAACAACTGGTCCAGGACTCCATCACAAGCAGCCAGCACAACATCCTCATACTCAACGAAAACGCACCCATCAATGGCTACAATAAACCCCACCAGATCGACTCCATCTACAAACTGGTCCGCATGGGCAGCAACGTGCTCATCGCACAAGACTCCTTCGGCACCCTCTCCGACAGTCTTGGCATCGACCGTATTGAATACACTTACCTCGGAAGTATGTTCAGCGAACTGCAAACGAGAAGAAGCGACACACTCATTTGGGCAGCCACAAACCAAGGACCCTACTCCAGTCAGACGTACTACATACAGCCAATCATGTCGGGTGCCGGTATGTGCGTGACCTCGCCAGACTGGGAGAAACTCATCGTGAAAAACGCCAACACCCCCTTTTCCTACTACGATTATGACGAAGAGGAATATATCTATACATCAGAGAAGCGCACGCTTTTCATCCAGCGCAAGATAGGGAAAGGCAGTCTCTACCTGCTCACTGCCCCCATATTGCTGAGCAACTACAGCATCACCCACGAGCCGACAGCACAGTTGGCTCTGCGAATCATGAACTGCCTCAGCGACAAGCCCACACTACGAACCACGGCCTACCTACCAAAGCCACGGCCCGAACAGACACCACAAATCTCGTACATCAGCACCCAGGCGCCACTGCTCATGGCCTACCGACTGGCACTGCTTGGCGTGCTGCTCTTCTTCATCTTCAACGCCAAACGCCGACAGCGCCCCATACCCGTAGTGCCGGAACCCACCAACCACCAGCTGGAGTTCGTCAAGCAGATCGGCACCCTCTACTACCAGCGCGCCGACCACGCCGACCTGACCCTGAAGAAATTCCAGTATCTCAAGGAATACCTGCGTCGGGAAGCGCAAATCGACATCAGCGAACCATCGGGCGACGAAGAATCCATCCCCCAACTTGCCGCACTGACCGGATACAGCGAAAGGCACCTCAAGAACGTCGTCAGCAACCTGAGAGTCCTTGAACGGCAGCAGCACCCCTACCTCTCGCAAGACGAGATGACCAAATACATCAACGATATCAACAACATCTACAATAGCATCAACTGACTATGGAACAGACAAGAATCAACCTGAGCGACTTCAGCGACAAAGTCAATGAAGTGAGGGACAAGATAGGAGAAGTGATTGTGGGCAACAAATATCAAGTCGATATGTTGCTGACCGCCATCCTGGCCGGCGGCCACGTGCTGCTGGAGGGAGTGCCGGGAACGGCCAAGACCCTTTTGGCACGACTGACGGCACGCCTCATCGACTCGCGTTTCAGCCGTGTGCAGTTCACTCCCGACCTCATGCCGAGCGACGTGCTGGGCACCACCGTCTTCAACATGAAGGACGGTGAGTTCAACTTCCACCCAGGCCCCGTCTTCGCCGACATCGTGCTGGTCGATGAGGTCAACCGTGCCCCTGCCAAGACCCAGGCCGCCCTCTTCGAAGTGATGGAGGAACGCCAGGTCACCATCGACGGCACCACCCACGCCATGAGCGACATCTACACCATCATCGCCACACAGAACCCCGTGGAGCAGGAAGGAACCTACAAACTGCCCGAGGCACAGCTCGACCGATTCCTGATGAAGATTGTCATGGGTTATCCTTTGGAGAGCGAGGAGGTGCAGATCCTGGAGCGCCATCAGAACAACAGCAACCTGGTGAAGCTGGAAGACGTGGAGCCCGTCATCACCAAGGATGAGCTGCTGCAGCTGCGGGCCATGCTCAAGGAGGTGGTGGTCGATGCCTCGCTCATGAAGTTCATCGTCGATATCTGCCAGCAAACCCGCAAGAGCCGCGCCGTCTATCTCGGTGCCTCCCCCCGCGCGGCAGTCGCCATGCTCCAGGCATCGAAGGCCTTCGCACTGCTCCAAGGCAGGGACTTCATCACTCCCGACGACGTGAAGATGGTCACTCCCCCCATCCTTCAGCACCGTCTGATTCTCACTGCCGACGCCGAGATGGAAGGCTACACAGCCGAAAAAGTGGCATTGCGACTCATCGACAAAGTGGAAGTGCCGAAATAGAAGATTCCCCCAAGACATGTACCTGACCAAACGTTTCTACATCGCGCTGACCGCCATCATCCTCGTCATCGGACTTGGCTATCTTGCCCCATGGTGTTTCATCCTGGGCAAGGGGCTGCTTGCGGTCTTTGCCCTGGCGGTGGTGGCAGAAATCGCCATGCTCTACTGGGGCAAGCGCATACACGCCTTCCGCACCTGCTCAGACAGGTTCTCCAACGGCGATGACAATGACGTGGCCATCCGACTCGAAAGCAGCTACGCCTTCCCCGTCAGGCTCGAAGTCATCGACGAGGCACCAGTCATCTTCCAGCGGCGCGACATCTCCTACAGGGTCGGCATGAAGGCACGCGAAGGCAAGACGCTCCACTACAAGCTGCGCCCCACAGAGAGAGGAACATATTCGTTTGGACAGATACGGGTGTTCGCATCCACATTGGCAGGATTCACGCAACGCCGCTACACGCTCGGCGCACCAGAGGAAGTGAAGGTCTATCCCTCCTACCTCATGCTGCGCAAATACGAGTTCATGGCCATCAGCGACACACTCACCGAACAAGGCATCAAACGCATACGCCGAGTGGGCAACCACACGGAATTCGAGCAGATCAAGGACTACGTGGCAGGCGACGACTTCCGCACCATCAACTGGAAAGCCAGCGCACGAAAGCACCAGCTGATGGTCAACGTCTATCAAGACGAGAAGTCGCAACACATCTACAACGTCATCGACAGCGGAAGAATCATGCAGCAGACCTTCAACGGCATGACGCTGCTCGACTACGCCATCAACGCATCACTGGTGCTCTCCTACATTGCCCTGAAGAAATCCGACAAGGCTGGCATACTGCCTTTCTGCGAGCATGCCGACACCATACTGCCCGCCGACAAACGGGCCGACCAGATGCACCGCATCCTGGAGATGCTCTACGCCCACCACACCGACTTCGGCGAGTCGGACTACTCCGCACTGTGTGTGGCGGTGAGAAGGCACATCAGCAAGCGCAGCCTGCTCATCATCTACACCAACTTCGACTCCCCCAACGCCATGCAACGCCAACTGCCATACCTCAGGCAACTGGCCCGCAAGCACTGCCTGCTCGTCGTCTTCTTCAAGGACATGGAAACCGCTGACTACGTAAAGCAAAAGCCAAAGACGGTGGAGGACTACTACCGGCAGGTGATTGCGGAGAAATACCTCTACGAGCAGCGAAAGATAGCCTCCACCCTGACCAAGAACGGCATCCACACCCTCCTCACCGCACCCGAAGCGCTCAGCGTCAACGTCATCAACAAATACCTCGAACTGAAAGCCAGGAATATGGTGTAAACACTCCTATGGCCAACTCCTTTTAGGGCGTTTTCAGCCCAACCACCGTAGTCCCCAAAGGGGTTCCTTTTGATAGCTGCAGAACCCTGAAGGGGTTCCCTCTTGACAACCATGGCTAAATGTAGGGACGCGACGTGTCGCGTCCGCTATAGTAAATCAATTACACGCTTGTAATATAGGACCCAAACTCTTTTGGAGTCGTTTCGCTAAAATGATAGGAAAATTTGAAGAATAATCTCCTTGTATCTTTTTTTCTATAATTTTGAATCAAATTTTTCGTTAATTTTGAGCGCAGCGACCATCATCGACCGATTCGCAGAGTAGTTACCCACAGGACCCTGAACTTGTCGCCCACCACAGAGAAAAAATCAGCACCCGCGACCTTTTATCCCCATATAATCTTTGTCGTTTCGTGAAATATGTATATATTTGCATATCCAAAAAGAAACAAGATTATCTAAACAACACTCAACAATGAACAACGAAGTGAAAATCATATCCTTCGCCAACCACAAGGGTGGCGTGGGCAAAACCACCACGACCGCCAGCGTGGGATCCATACTCGCCGCACAAGGCAACCAAGTACTGGTCATCGACCTCGACGCACAAGCCAACCTGACGGCAAGCCTCCTGCATGGCGAAGCGGAAGCCTCCATCTACAACGCCCTCACCGGCAACGGTCCACTGCCTGTGGTCGATATCAGTCCCAACCTGCACCTCGTGCCTGCTTCACTATCACTCGCCATGGCCGACCTTGAGTTGGCATCAGCCATGGCCAGAGAGAGGATACTCGCCGAACTCATCGACGAGGTGAAGGACAACTACGACTACATACTCATCGACTGCCCACCATCGCTCGGACTGCTCACACTCAACGCCTTCACGGCATCCAACCAAATCATCATCCCACTCGTCGCCGAAGTGCTGCCCTTCAAGGGACTGACCATGATCAACAACTTCATCGACATGGTGAGAAAAAGATTGAACCCACAGGCACACGTCACGGGCATACTCATCACTCGATGGGAAAACACCAACCTGAGCAAACAAATCGAACAAGGCATGAGGGCACAACTCGGAGACCTGGTCTTCAAGACCAAGATCCGCAAGAACGTCACCATCGCTGAGGCACCACTCGAGAGCAAGAACATCGTGGAATACGCGCCCAAGAGCAATGGCGCCAAAGACTACAAGGCATTCACCGAAGAACTGAAGCAGATCTGGCAGTAGGGACGCGACGTGTCGCGTCCGCCATGATCCGGATGCAACACATGGCGACCTTACATGATCATTGAATATTCGGACGTGTCGCATCCGCTACAAGAGAACAGAATCATTTACTGAAGCCCCTAATAAAAACGCAAATATGAAGAATATCAACCAATCATCCATGGATGCTCTGCTCAACGGACTGACAGGCAACCATTCGGAAGCAGAAGAAACAACCAACACCGCCAAGAACAACACCACTGCCGACGCACCTCGCCGAGGACGGAAAAAGTCGGAGGTGAAGTCGGAACGCATCTGCACCATCATCAGTGCGGAACTGATGAACAAAGTGCGCACCATCGCCGACAAGGAGAACATCGCCATCAAGGACATCTTCACCAAAGGACTCAGCCTGCTCATCAACGCCTACGAGGAGAAACACGGTCCCGTCAGAGTGAAGCAACCCAAGAAAGGCGACGTGGAAAGTGTGTTCGACCTATGAAACGACTCTATCTCCTGCTATGTCTGCTGATGCTGACCGTTCACGGACTTGAGGCCAAACCCAAGCCCGTGAAAGTCGTCGTGGCCACCTACAACCTGCGCTACATCAACCGCGACGACTCCATCCAAGGAAACGGATGGGCACAACGCTGCCCATGGATGGCACGCCTCATTCATGCACATGGCTTCGAGATATTCGGCACACAGGAAGGCTACAAACGACAACTGGAGGATCTGAAAGCCTTGCTGCCCAACTACGACTACATCGGACTGGGACGAGAGGACGGACAGGAGGCAGGCGAACACTCAGCCATCTTCTACCGCACAGACCTCTTCAAACTCATCGACCACGGTGATTTCTGGCTATCCGAAACTCCCGACCGCCCTTCGCTCGGCTGGGATGCCGCATGCATACGCATCTGCACCTGGGGACACTTCAAACACCTGCAAAGCGGAAGGGAATTCCTTTTCTTCTCACTGCACATGGACCACGTTGGAAAACGGGCGCGTATGGAGTCCACACGACTCGTGATGCAGAAAATGACGGAGTTCGGTTCCAAACTGCCGACCATCCTCGTGGGTGACTTCAACGTGGACCAAAACAGCACGGAATACCAAGACATCGTCAACTCGGGGGTATTCAACGACGCCTACAAAGCGGCAAACTTCCGTTATGCCCCCAACGGCACATTCAACAACTTCAAGCCACAAGGTTACACCACCAGCCGAATCGACCACATCTTCCTTTCGCCATCCATCCAAGTCGAGAAGTACGCCATCCTCACCGACACCTACCGCACCAAACCCAAGGACCAGGTGGATCCACCCGTCGATCCCTACAGCATACGCATCCTCCCCTACACCACCCGCATCCCCTCCGACCACTACCCCGTCAGAGTGGAAGTGACACTTCCGAGCAAACGCTGACGCATAAAAGCCCCGTTTGCATGATTCATCTGAAAAAAAGCACTGCAGATTTTGTCATATCGTGAAAAAGTCGTAATTTTGCAGTCGCTAAATGGCAATCCTATCATCGAGATTGCAGATAGGGGTCCGGTAGCTCAGCTGGATAGAGCAACAGCCTTCTAAGCTGTGGGTCTTGGGTTCGAATCCCAACCGGATCACTAAGGGATGTTTTTCAACATCCCTTTTTCTTTTTAACCCAAATCGGTCATTAGGCTGTTCTACTCATGAACTAAAGAAATTCAAGTTCGACTGAGTCAATAATCGATGTAATTCTTGCGAACACGAATCTCGCGAATTTCACGAATATAGGGACCTCAAAGCGGTCAGAATCATCACGAATCAAAGAATGATGAAGGCCTGCCAGCATTGCTTCCTCATCTGCATGGAAGCATGCTTCAGCATGCCAGTTCGCAATTGTAGGAGGTGCGGCATTCCTGCCGCACAATAGATTTGAAATAGAAAGCCTAATCATGTTGTTCGTTAAGAATGACTTATGATAGTGTTCGGCAGGAATGTCGCACCTCCTACTGCAATGTGGGGTATGTATGGCAGCATGCTTTAGCATGCCAATTCGAGCTATTCGGTATATTCGTGTTCGTAAAGAAAAATCAATTCTCAAATTCGATAATTCGGGAAATATTCATCCGCATGGCGCGTCCTCCAGACGCGTCGCAGGCAGAGATGCCTGCGTACCCTCATCCGTATGGCCGCATGCTTTAGCATGCCGATTCGAGCTATTCGGTAAATTCGTGTTCGTAAAGAAAATCAATTCTCAAATTGACTTTGCCTTCAACCCTATCGCTCGGCATAGCCAAGCAAGCTGTGCTCTGCTCTCACTTAATCGGGTTGTTCGATAATTCGGGAAATATTCATTCGCGTGGCGCGTCTTCCAGACGCGTCGCAGGCAGGGTTGCCTGCGTACCCTCGTACGCATGGAAGTATGCTTCAGCATGTCCTACTTTCCAACCTTTCTTCTAATGACCGATTTGTGTTTAAAGTGTTGAAAATCTGATTCTTACAAACAAACTAAACGATTTACCTATCGTTACCACAAAAGACCTATTTGGTAACATTTTTTTACATGGAACTGACATGAAAATAGATGGTTCCTGCGGTCGTAAGGCCACAGGAACCATCACTGACATTCGCTTAGAAACTTATTCACAGTTGTTTATATATGCCTACTCACGGCTTTCCCAGAAGTCTTCCTCCCAGTCGCCTCGGCTGTTGCTCTCGGGGTCGAGAGTGCCACCTTCATCTACGCCGCCCCAGCCTGTTCCGCCGTCGTCATGCACGCCGGTGCCGCTTGCTATTGTATAGCCCAAATACATTATCGTTTCCTGCATAGCAGGAGTTGAATATATCTTCTTCATTTTGATTCTTTTGTGTTTAATAGTTGTTAATGTCTATAGTCTAACCTTCTTGCCATTCTGAATATAGATTCCCTTCTGCGTGGGCTTGCCGTTGAGTTTGCGGCCGTCGATGGTGTACCAGCCTTCGGTGACGCCTGCGCTGTCAGTGACGATGTCGCGGATGGCCGTGGCCTCCTCGATTTCGACACGGATGTTGGTGCCTGCCTCGTCAACCTCGGTCAGCACATCGTAGAAGTCGAAGTAGGCGCGGAAGGCCTTCATCTTCGTCTCGCCCGTGGAGTACCAGAACTTATTGCCGTTGAGGAAGAGTGTTTTCTCTGGCACTTCGGTGTTCGCCTCGTATGTGCCGATGAGTTCACTCCACTGTCTGCGATTACGCTTCACTGTAGCCACTACCGGATCGTCATCGAGGTTGATGTCAACGTTATCGACCGAGAACTCCTTCACATCACTCTCCGTGTGTATCTTGATGGCGTAGGGATGGTTGGCGGCCATTCCATTTGCGATGTCGAGTGCGGTGAACTTGACGAGGATGCCCACGATGTTCTCATCGTCATCCTCTGTGATCTCGTAACCTGCGAAGTCTGCCAGTTCGGCGTCGGCTCCGAAGGCAGCTACAGCCTGCTCGCCTGTCATGGCGAAGGGCAGGCAGATGGTACTGAGGTTGCCAGTCTTGATGGTGCGCTTCACGCGGACGTTGTTCACGCCCTCAGCGCCGTCGGGAATGCCCACGTTCTCGTCGAGCAGCACACGCGAATCGGTGATGGTGACGGTGAAGGGCAGATCGTCAAAGTTCACCTCCTGTGCCTCGGTCGTGCTGAAAGTCAACTCACTGAGTGTGGCAGTCAGTTTTGCCCCTACTTCCAAGGTGGCGTCAGCTTGGATGTTGATGGTCAGGATGGTGCCGCTCGTGCCAGTGATGGGTCTGGTGTTGATTGAGAAGCAGGTGAAGGTGGCCGTCTGTCCAGAGAAGTTTGACCCAAGGCCATGGTCTGAGTATCGGTCGCCTGGGGTGAAAGTGGGCTTTCCTTCGCTGTCGGTGATGAAGGACAGTCCTTCAGGCAGTGTCAACTTGAAGGAGAATGCGGTGAAGGTGTAGCTGTCGTTGTCCAGTGCGAGGGTGATGGTTCCAGCGTTGCCTTTTGAGACAATAGACTCGCTCACGCTCACGCCGTCAGTGGCATGTGCGGCCAGGACGGATGTCAGGAAGGTGAGCAGAATAAATAATTTCTGTTTCATATTATATCATTTTTTGTTTTTTCACGAATTTGAGAATTATCAGAGGGTTACTGTGGGTCGAGTGTGTCGGCCACACGGATGTTGGTAGAATCTGCTGTACGTACATTGGCCGAATTCTGCCCTGCCAGTATCATGTTGACGATGGCTACTGCATCGGTGATGCTCACCCTGGTGTCGCGGTTCACGTCGGCCGCCTCATAGACAAATGTAGCGGGTGGGTTGTTGAGGATATAGTTGACAATAGCCACGGCATCTGTGATGGTGACCCTGCCATCAGCATTGGTGTCACCCAGCAATACGTCTGTCACCGTCAGCGTCCCTGTTACATCCAAGGGAGTGAGGGCAACTGCGTCTAAGGTTGTCAACTCAATGTCTTTAATGGTCACCTGGTAATCATCCTCCACCGTGTTCTTGTCCACTGTAAGAGTCAAGTTCACCAATGCTCCCTCATTACCACTGAAGGTCTCGGAGGAGAGGGAGATGCAAGTCACCTGATAGTTGCCATTTGCCAACGGGGCAAAGGAGATGTTGTGTCCGCTCTTCTTTCTGTCCGTCAGTTCACATTTCGTCAGACTTACTCCTTCTGGCAGTCCCACCACAAATTGAAAGGCTGTGATTGGCTGTTCGTTGTTCATTGTGATAGCAAGCCTCCCTATACCACCTTTGGCTATCTTCGTACTGAGAGCGTCGAGGGTGTTGAACATCTCTATCTCCACAATGTCAGAGAACACATCCCAACCTTGGCAAGCCAAGTATTTGTCGCGCGAACCAACAGGAACGTATAGAATGACATTATCTCCGATACCAGGATAACCCTGAGATGATGAACCAAATGTATTGGAATTTATGTTAAAAGGATTTTCAATTTCCGAAACCACTCTCTGAATGTTTGAACAACTGCCAAAGGCATAAGAACCGATGGAAGAGACATTTCTTGGCAATCTTATCTCTTCAAGGCTTGTACACATGGAAAAAGCATAATTTCCAATTGAAGTCAGACTTTGGGGAAGTGCCACATGTTTTAATCCTGATCCAGCAAAAGCAGACCATCCCATTGAAGTCACTCCTTCTGGAATAGTTATATCTGTCAAATCTTTACATCCTTCAAAAGCGTAAGATTCAATAGATTGGACAGTGCTGGGGATGACTGTATTCTTACATCCCTTCCATAGTTTATTGTCAGCCGTTCTAATAATGGCATTGCAGTTATCACGGGAATCAAAGGTAGTATTCTCAGGATCAACAGTTATTGTTTCCAAAGTCTGTCCTTCTCCTGACGAGTAGTAAAAATTAAAAGCCAGAGTATTGATATTATTCACGTTCTTCGGTATATGAATCGATTTGAGGGACCAACAACCTTGAAATGCATTCTGACTTATACTCTTTAATGTTGAGGGAAAAACTATGGATTCAAGGGATTGACATTCACAAAAAACAGAAAGAGGAAGCTTCGTAACTCCTTCTGGGATGATAGCAGACTGTAAATTGGGACAGACTAGAAAGGCAGATTCTCCAATAGATGTTACTCCAACAGGAATGTCAATGGTAACAAGATCCTCGCAATAAGCAAATGCATAATCGCCTATTGCTACTACAGATGACGGAATCACTGTTGCGCCACAACCTAAAATCAAAGCATTGGTCGCCGTCTCAATGATGGCATTGCATGAGTTACGTGAGTCATAAGTGGTGTTATTTCCATCAACAGTAATCGTTGTTAGACCATTCTTCTGCCCAACAAAGGCATCATTCGCAATTGAAATCACACTTGCTGGGATGTGAAGTGATTTGATACTACATCTTGCAAAAGCAGCCGATTTAATAGTCGTCACTCCAGAGCCAATCTTTACTGATGAAAGGTTTTCACACCAAACAAAAGCGTTTTTGCCGATACTCTTCACACTGGAAGGAATATTCACAGAAGTCAATGTGGCGCAACCATAAAATGCATTTTCTCCTATACTTTCCACTGTATTAGGGATGAAAGTATTCTTGCAGCCCACAATCAATTCATTGGTACTTGAATTGATGATGGCATTGCATCCAATTCTGGAATCATAATATGGATTCCGCTCGTCCACTTCTATTGTCTCCAAATTATCACATGACTGTATAGGATTACCACCTATAGTTGATACGCTGGAGGGAATATAAATGGATGTTAAACCACTACATCTGTAAAATGCGTAATTTTCAATTATCTGCACACCCTGAGGGATAACTATTGATGTGATGCTGTTACAATCGGAGAACGCACCCCACTTAATGGCTGTCACACTTGAGGGAATCGTTACAGATGTGATGTAAAAACATTGCTCGAAAGCCCACCTGGCTATTTCCGCCACACTATATCTTATTCCCGTATTGGGATTTGTAACGATGGATGGGATGACGATATCACCTTGGCAAACCGAAGTGTAACGCAGTTCTCCCATCTCTCCAATGGCGCAGGTGTAGTCGTCTTCCGAGAGGATGGTGTATCGAAGTCCATCGACCTCGAAGTCGTAGGCATGCATCGTGATGCTCACAAAAAACAGGAGCAAACACGAGAAAAAATGTTGATGTTTCATAGACAGCGATGATTATAAGTAACTGGTTATAATAAATTCAACAAACTTCTCGAAGGAGATGTTCAGGATGATACCTGCCATCTTCTTCAATATTCCAGTTAGGGATATTTTGTCTTTCTTGTCCATGGGTTGTTTGTTCATGACAAGACTTTCAATCACCCTCATTTTCAATCCGTGCTCACCTTCCATGTCCGTGATGAGGATAAGGAAATCAGCAGGAGTCATCTTGACAATGTCGCTATTAAAAGATGTGTCGTAATAGCTTCCTGCTGCTTCCAACTGAGAACTAAGATACTCCCGAAGCGACTTGTCGTGGATAGCGAACTGAATGAGATGTCCGTCTTCCTTGAAAGAAGCGGTCTGCAGTGTCTGAAGAAAGAGTTGTTTATAGTCCTCTGCTCCTTTGGGATGCTTCAAATCAGCCTCATAACGCAAACGCTTCACCTTCGACACTGGAATCTGAAGTTGAGTGCTGATGAAATAGTCAGACTTACCTGCAAAATCATTCTCAAGAAGCAAGTGCATAAGTTCCACCTCGTAGTCGTTCTTGTTCATGGAACCAAATCGCTCGAAGCAACGAATGAGGAATTCGTCCTTCTTTTTCAGTCCTTGGATATTGATGTTATTCATGCCGTGAATAAGGTTTGGTCGTACCCTCCAGTCCCAAACGAGTACCATATAAAACGCGAGAAGCGTGGAACTGATATCTCCACATCTTCAAGCTGAGGGCCGTAGGAATACCCAATAACACAAGATGGTCAATTCAAGCAGTTCCACGCAATGCGTGAAGCTGCTATGTCCCTTCTTAGTGTCATTTGAGTATGGCCTGTGGCACACGAGCCTCTCAAAGCTTTTTGCAAAGATTGAAAATTTCCTACGTTTTCAGCTTGCAAGAAAGAGCATAACGCTTCTTTTTCCGATAAGGCACAGCACCGAAATGCTGCACGTCAGGGTACACAAGACCCCCTTTCGTGTGCAAAGATAATGAAAACCAAGATAACCGCCAAATAAAAAACAGAATTTTTCTTGCAATAAGGTCTGTTTGCAATAATGAACAAAGAGAAAGATATTATACGCAAGGGGAAGCATCTGGCATTCCTTCTAAGGCATGACCAGGAAGCATTCGATGACGGACGCACCGCACATGATTGTTCGGCAAGAATTTTAAATCTAGATTTACAGAAACAGTCGAAGTTTTACCTGCCGCACATGATCGTTCGGCAAGAATGCCGAACCTCCTACCATCAACAATGAAATAATATGCTTGTTATAGAGCAGCGACCAAAAAGAATGATGGTCTTTATATTGCAGACCTGTAATTCCCCGTTTTGCTGGGGAGCGTGGAGGCTCCAGTGGTGAACCGAAATGTTACAAGGATGTGCTGGAGATTGAAAAAACAGAAAATATTTGTTTTCTTCACGATTATTCGTAACTTTGCAAAAGAT
>CAMOWU010000057.1 GCA_946628545.1 uncultured Bacteroides sp.
AGACTGACCACAGAGTAAAAACAAACCTTCCTCTCCCCTGAGAACAAAGAGGAAAAATTTCGATTAAACGAGAGCAAAGTTCCGAAAACCATAACCATTCATAAAAGCAATCATCAACCGATTACAATGCCCTTTCATGGGCATTGTAATCGGTTGAGTGCTTGGTCGTACTACGCCCAAGAATAGTTTCTCCAACGATAAAGCCTAAACACTCCACCCCCTCAATAACCCATAACCAATAACCATTCAACATCAATCTGATCAATTCGCTTTACCGTCCATCACAAATTCATCACAATCTTTCATAACTTTGCAACCGTGTGCCCGAGCATCCCATGCTCGCTGTACTAATCCGGAAGGCGGTTAGGTAAGCCGCCTTATCATGGCGGCCTCAATAACCTCAATAACCTCAATAACCATCCAAATCCCATCTCCCGTTGAGGTCGGGTACCCGAGCGTTCCGCGCGAGGGGTAATCTCAATAACCACGCGGGGTACGCAGGCATCTTGCCTGCGAAATTCCACCTCTAACATTATTTCTTAACTCCCAAAACGTCATACCCATGAAACATTTTTGCATAAACGCATTGCAAAACCATACAAAACAAACCAGAAAATATCGAAAATATGCAGAAATAGACCACTTTTGCATAATTATTCTGAAAAAGTGGAGTAAATAAAACATTTTAAACAGACCCAAAAACAGCACGGAAAATCAACTCCATACTCTTGAGCCAACTTATTTTTTTCATTACCAACAACGATGTAACAGAAAAGTTGTATATTTGCAATCTAATTACAGAAAAACTCTGCTCCCTACTCTTCTACCCTATCATCAAATGCAGGGGCTTTATTGAAGATTCATGATGGGACAACCACATCCGGCACAAAACAGAAGACAACAACAACCGCAAAATCATGGTTTGGGGAATGTGATTCCCTCAGACTCATTTCATCTTACAGAACCTTTATAAAAACCTGATATGCAGCTAAGACACAAACTCTTCATTCTCACCATGAGTATCGCCTGTGGCACCTCCACTCTCCACGCACAGGAAATCGACGAAAGCGAGATGAACAACAAGGAACATGCCACCAACGCCATCGACGCCATCAAGGGACGCGTGGCGGGTATGCAGGTGGAAACAACGGGCAATGCACTGAGTGCCGTACGACTACGCGGCACCACATCGCTAAGCGGTGGCAACGACCCACTCGTCATTGTCGATGGCGTGATGGGCGACATCAGCATGCTGGAGAATATTCTACCTACCGACATCAAGAGCTTCAACATCCTCAAAGACGCATCCGAAACAGCACAGTTCGGCAGCCGAGGATCAGCCGGCGTGATTGTGGTCAACACCATGCAGGGCAGTGAGGGCGAGACACACATCACCTACAACGGCTCACTGAGCCTTTCACCCATCTACAAACGACTGCGCATGCTCGATGCAGAGGGCTACCGCAATGCTGCACGATGGCTTGAGGTCGATATCGTGGACAAAGGAGGCAACACCAACTTCCAGGACATGATCGACCGCACGGGATTCACACAAAACCACCACTTGGCACTGACGGGAGGCAACCAAAGCAGCAGCTACCGAGTGGCAGTAGGATATCTCGACGAGAAGAGCGTGATCAAGGATCGCGACAACAACTCACTCATCTCCAACATCAACATCACACACAAGATGTGGGACGACTTCATGCGCATCGAATTCGGCATGTTCGGATCGGTCACGAACAACGAGGCTTTCAAAGACGAACAGAAACTCTTCTACTCCGCTGCAGCATTCAACCCAACATTCCCCAACCACCCCAACAGCTCTGGTGGATGGGATGCCTACCCCTCAGCATCACAAATAGCCAACCCCATGACGATGCTCGCTGAAAAGAACAACACAAAAACAGCCAACCTCGCTCTCCACGCTCGAGTGACACTACAACTATTAAAAGAACTCGACCTCACTCTTTTTGGCGGCTATACCTACAGCAACACCGAAAACGGAACAGCCACTGAAGGCGATGCCAGCCGTAGCCAACTGAGAAGAGAATTCTCCATGGGCAACGCCATCATGAAATTCGATAAGACATGGGACGACCACCACCTCAAGACCACGGGACTCTTCGAACTCAACCACGAACTGCTACAGGGCATCGACATCATGGTCAACGACCTATCCACCGGCACACTGGGATACAACAACCTCTCTGTGGGCTCCATTCGTCCGTGGGACGGTACAGGGTCGATGAAGGAGAAATCGAAGATGGTGTCGTGGATGGGTAAAGTGGAATACGACTACCTGCAACGCTACAAGGTGAGCGCAACACTACGAGCCGACGGATCTTCCAAGTTCGGCAGCAACAACAAATGGGGCTATTTTCCCGCCTTCTCAGCAGCCTGGGACATACACAAGGAGAAATTCATGAAGAACGTGACGTGGCTGAACGAACTGACCATCAACACTGGTTACGGTCTCGCCGGCAACCAGGGAGCCATCGACAACTACACCTCCATGCGACTGCTAAGACCTAACGGCATCGTTCCTGCCGGAATGAAATACCTGACCACATTCCAGGAACTGACCAATGCCAACCCCGACCTGAAATGGGAAGTGACACACACCGTGGACTTTGGAATCAATGCCAAGATGCTGGGCGGACGACTGGTTTTCGCCGCCTCAATCTACAACACCAAAACCACCGACATGCTCTACCCCTACACAGTGAGTGTGCCGCCATTCAAATACCCCATCCTGACTGCCAATCTGGGAAGCATGCGCAACACGGGTATTGAATTGTCGGCAGGAGCCACACTCATCGCACAAAAGGACATCGGACTCAATGTGAGTGCAAACGTGACCTTCCAAAAAAACAAACTGCTCTCACTCGGAGGCATGTTCAATGGGGAAAAATTGTTCGCACCAAACGAAGCGGCCATCTCGGGCGTCAACGGAGCCGGACTGCACGGAGACAGCAACGTCACCTTCCAGGCCATCGGTCAACCACTGGGTGTGTTCATCCTCCAACCATCCAACGGACTGGGATCATGGGGCGACGGCACCTACTTCATCAACACCGACTCTGAGCGCAAGGTATGCGGACAGGCTACACCAAAGGTGCTTTTGGGATCCAACATCTCCTTCCGCTACAAAGACTTCGACGTCGATGTGCAGGTGAACGGCGCCTTCGGCCATAAAATCTTCAACGGCACCAACCTGCAGTACATGAACCTGGGCTCCATGCCATACTACAACATCCTCGCCAAGGCGATGGACAAGAAGATTTACGACATGAACATCAATGACTACTGGTTGGAAAGCGGCGACTACGTGAACATCGATTACATCACTGTGGGCTACCGCGTACCGCTGAAGGAGAACAAGGTCGCACGTTCGATGCGACTTACCTTGACGATGAACAATGTAGCCACCTTCACCGGCTACAGCGGACTGACCCCGATGATCAACTCCTTAGACATCAACAGCACCGTAGGTGTGGACGACAAGCGGACCTACCCGCTCTACCACACCTTCACGCTCGGTGTTTCCATCAGTTTCTAAGCGACTCAAACAAACCTAAACCAACACTTTAATACAACCAATATAAAACACTATTTTTCAGTGGATAAACAATCGAATAATCATGAGAAAAAAGACACTATACACCCTGCTTTCCATTGGCATGATTTGCATGAATTGCTCCAGTTATCTTGATGAAGACCCACAGAGCGCTCTGACCGAGGAAGATGCTTTCAACACGGTGGGGAAACTCAAGAACAATGCCCTGCTGTCGATCTACAACTATATAGGTGGATCAGCCAACAGCCAAGGACTTCAGGGTACAGACCGAGGGGTGTACGACCTCAACTCGTTGACCACCGACGAACAAATCATCCCTATCCGAGGAGGCGACTGGGAAGACAACTACCTCTGGTACAGATTGTACTTCCACGAGTGGACAAGTGGAGAGGGACCCTTCAACGACACCTGGAACTATTTGTTCAAAGTGATTGTGATGACCAACGAGGGAATAGAGCGCATAGAGAATTTCAAGAAAAGCCATGAGGCCGACAGTGCTACACTCGACGCATACACGGCTGAACTACGCGCCCTTCGCGCCATGTTCTATTTCTATGCCATGGACCTCTGGGGACGGGTGCCGTTGGTGACTTCCACACAGGTCAGAACCAGCGAGATGACACTGGCCGACCGACGCACCACTTTCCTCTTCATCGTCAAGGAACTACAGGAGGCCGCACCTCTGCTCTCACAGCAACGAAGTCCAAACAAAAACACCGAGTACTACGGCCGCATGACGCGACCAGTGGCATACTTCATACTGGCCAAACTCCTGCTCAACGCCGAGATTTATTACGACAACGACTGGACCGACAACGAGCGTCCCAATGCCAAGAACATCATCATCGACGTCAAAGGCGAACAGAAGAACGCCTGGGAGGCTGTGGTCCATTACTGCAGCCGCATTGGCATGCGCCATGAACTGGCTGAAACCTACAGCAGCAACTTCTCCGTGCACAACGATGAATCGCGGGAGAACATCTTCGTCATACCCACCGACCCCGTGATGTATAGCAACCGCTACAACTACTTCTTCCGCTCACGTCACTACAGCCACGGATCTGCGATAGGCGGAACATCAGAAAACGGCCCCTGCGCCACGGTATCGACAATGAAGGCCTTCGGCTATGGAACAGACAGCATGGACAAAAGAGCCTTGGATTGTTTCTATCTCGACACCGTGTATTACAACGACAATGTGGTGTATGAGGACGACGGAGTGACTCCACTGGTCTATCACCCCATGGCGGTGACCATGTTCGACCTATCGGGGGAAGCCTACGAGAAGACGGCAGGCGCCCGACTGCGCAAGTACGAGGTCGATCCCACTGCACGTGCCGACGGCCGCCTGATCAACAACGACATCGTGCTCTTCCGATATGCCGATGTGCTGCTGATGCAGGCTGAGGCTTTGATCCGTCTGGGCAGGGCGGACGAGGCTGCCGATCCTTTCTATCAGGTGCGCAAACGCGGATCGGGACTGGAATCCGACAATCAGCCCGTCACTTTGGATATGATCTACCACGAACGCCTGCTGGAATTGATGTGGGAAGGCTGGCGACGCAACGACATGATCCGCTTCGACACCTTTCACCAGCCCTACGACCTGAAAGAAATAACGGACATGGAGACAGACAGGCATACCATCGTGTTCCCCATCCCCGCCAACCTCATGCAAATGCATCCCGACTGGAAACAAAACCCAGGATATTGATTTCAACACCACTTACGCGGCCATGGCATCATGGCCGTTTTTTATAAGCACCAAACCCACAATCATCATCCGAGGAAAAACTACTGTTAATATTTGGAAATCCAAACGAAAAAGAGTAATTTTGTTGCAAACATCAAAAAAACAACGCGATTATATAATATGAAACGCAATCACAACTTTCTAATACTCTGCATCCTGTGCGCTTTTGCCTTGAACGCCAAAGGTCAGACCCTTCGACTGGATGCCACACAGCGTCACCAACACATCACCGGCTTCGGCGGTTTCGTATGCTCACCCCAGTTTGGCTACAACCACATGAGCAATGCCGAGATCCGCAAGGTGTGGGGCGAATCGAGCACCGTGGGCTGCAATATCATGCGCCTTTTCATCCCCGTAGGCAAGAATGGATGGAGCCAGTCATTGCAGACAGCCAAGACCGCCAAGCAGATGGGCCTTATCGTCTTCGCATCTCCTTGGGGACAACCCGCAGAGTGGAAGACCAACGGCACCTCCAACGCCAAAAACAGCGACGGCACCACAGGATCGCTCAAACGCGAGAACTGGGGTGACTATGCACAGTATCTGGAAGATTACGTGCAGTACATGCGCAAAAACGGCGTAGAACTCGATGCCATATCCATACAGAACGAACCTGACTGGCCTGCCGAATACGCTGGCTGCCTGTGGAGCCCGAGCGAGATTGCTGAGTTCGTCAAGACCTACGGCAAGAGCATCAGTTGCAAGGTGATGGCTCCCGAGACCCTCGCTGTGCGCGATGACTATGCCAACGCCTTGAACAAGAGCGACGTGCTTGAATGCTTCGACATCTATGGCGGACACCAGTACGGCGGCATACAGTCGGCCTACAAGAACCTGGCCAACAAAGGCAAGGAGATATGGATGACGGAGTACCTCATCAACTGGAACGAGAACCAGCCAACCACACGCAGCTACGACTTCTCCAAGGATTTCTTCGACTTCTTCAGCGCCATCAACGTGTGTATGCTCGGTGATTTCAACGCGTGGATTCACTACGCCGCCAAACGCTACTACGGCATGGTGGGTGACGGACAATACGGCACCAGCAATGGAACGGTGACTAAAAGAGGATACATCATGGCGCACTTCGCGCGTTTCATCACCGGCATGACCCGCATCGACGCCAACTTCAACGCACCCAACATGGAGGGGTCTGCCTACATCTCCCAATCAGGCGACACCGTGGTGGCCATCGTGGCCAACAAGAACGAGGCGGATTGCGAATTGACCATCGACCTGCCCTTCTATTCCCAAAGCGGCCAAATCTACACCACTTCCAAAACACGCAGCTTCGTCAACAACGACATCAATCCCGAGAAGGAAACCTGCCGTCCGCATGCCACCATACCTGCACTGAGCGTTTCCACCCTGATATTCGTTCACAGCCGCGACCGACAGCCATCCAACATGAAGGGCACAACCACCCATTTCGACCTTCTCGACGACATGACAACCACGAGAACTACTTTCGGACGCAACTACAAACTGTCGGGAAAAACAGTGACCTTCGACCACGACAATGCCTTGATTTCGTCACGAACCAACATCGCCTACGGCTATGTGAACCTGAATGAGCGCTACTCCCAACTGGTGATGCACGTCAACAAAGTGACGAGCTCACTGAACTACACCGCATCGCAGGCCACACTGCTTTATGTCAACAACGAGGGCAAACTGTCGAGCCATGTTTACGGCGACATCGACCTCAGCTCGCGTGAGAACTTTGATCTGGTGTTCGACCTCTCGCCCGCTACCCTCAGCGACGGATGTCGCGGCCTGATGAGTCTGACCTGCAACAACTGGTCGTCCGTACTCACCATCAGCTTCGGCGAGGTGTATCTGAGCCAATGCTATGCAGGCAAGTTGAGTGGCAACTACGTGGACGACGACAGTTATGTGCTCGATTTTGGAAGCGACCCGCACTGCACCAGCATCGACATGACCGCTGTCGGCCAAATGCCCAACAACCTGCCGTGGCTGGAGGGCAGCAACCGAGTGATCTATGTGGATGCCGCATCGGGTACTACGGGCAACAATATCGTCACCAACGGCACATGCCAACACTTGGCGCTGAGCGACACAGGTGGCGACTTCCACCCCACAACCGCTCTGACCGCCAACGAGGCAGAGCTGACGATTCACGGCGTGGAGGGCCTGCGACTGGTTGTTTTGCCCTTCACAGCCACTCTGCCTGAAGGTGTCAGTGCCTATACACTTGACGCCGACCTCCATCTCGAGCCTGTCAGCGCCATCACAGCGCACCAGCCAGTGCTCGTGGCAGGCCAGGGCGACATCACCTTCCGTGGCAATGGTGAAGTCAGCTATGCCAGCAGTGCAACCGACGCGATGCTTCGCGGCACCTACAGCACCACCATCCTCCAGAGCGGTGATTACGTGTTAGGTCAGCAGAACGGCCTCTGGGGCATGCAGCGCCTCAGCGCACCAGCCCCCCTGCTGCCATTCGGTGTATATGCCAACCTTTCCTCCCAAGACGACTTCATCCCATTCGATTTCGACCCGACAGGAATCAGCGACATCAAGATCGACAACGCCTCTGCCCCCACTTACAACCTCTCAGGCCAGCAAGTTGACAACAGTTACCGTGGCATAGTCATCCGCAGTGGCAAGAAGTTGCTGCAGAGATAAAGCCATAAGATAAGCAATCAAATTTCGCCACCGCGAAATTCGCGGTGGCGAAATTTGGAATTATGGATAAATTCGTATATCTTTGCAACACAATTATTCCAACATAACAAAGAAGCGAGGGATAACATATCTCTGAAAGTAGTTATATATCAATTCTTCCAGTTATGAGATTTTACGACAGAGAGAAAGAACTGGCCAGTTTACAAGAGACACGTGAAATAGCATTCAACAAAGTCTCCCAAATGACCGTGCTGACAGGCAGGAGGCGTATCGGCAAGACAAAACTGATGTTGAAGAGTTGTGAAAACAGCCCTACCGTCTATCTTTTCGTCAGTAGAAGCAGTGAAGCCGTATTGTGCACACAGTTTTCGCAGACGATAAGGGACTCATTAGGAGCATTTGTACCTAATGGTATTCATTCATTCCGCGAGTTGTTTCGACTCCTGATGGAAATCGGCAAACAAAAGGCTTACAACCTGATTCTGGATGAATTCCAAGAGCTGATGAACATCAATCCATCTGTTTTCAGCGATATACAAAACATCTGGGATTCCACCAAGGATGATAGTCGCGTGAACCTGATGGTAAGTGGTTCGGTCCATTCACTCATGCACCAAATCTTCATGACCTACAAAGAACCACTCTACGGGCGTGCCAACAGCATCATCCGGTTGAGTCCATTTCCTGTGACAGTATTGAAGCAAATCATGCTGGATCACGCCCCTAATTATCAAAATGACGATTTATTGGCATTATATGCTTTCACTGGTGGTGTTCCTAAGTATGTAGAGCTTCTGATGGACAGCGGTGCTGTGACAAAAGAAGCCATGATAGAGCATATGGTTCGCGAGAACTCCGTTTTTATCGAGGAGGGCAATATCATGCTCATTCAGGAATTCGGAAAGAAATACGGCAAATACTACGCCATACTCGCAGCCATTGCATCGGGAGCAAACGATGTGTCGCGTATTGCTGATGCCACAGGGCAGAAGAGCCTTGGAGGCAGCCTGCAGCGTCTGGAGGAAGACTATGGTTTGATCAGCAAACTACGTCCTATCAAAGCCAAGGAAGGCTCACAGACCGTGAAATATGAAATCAAAGACCACTTCCTCCGTTTCTGGTTTCGCTACATTGTGAAAAACCAGGGATTGGTGCAATCTGAGAAGTTCGATGCTTTGCGCTCAATCATCCTACAGGACTACCCCACTTTCTCTGGTCACGAATTGGAGGCTTACTTCCGCGATTTTCTCATGCAGACCCAACCTATTTCCGAGATTGGTTCGTGGTGGGCATCATCACGTAGCAGCAAGGATAAAGACGACCAAAACGAGATTGATATTGTGGCCATATATATGAACGAAAAGCGGGTTCTGATAGCAGAAGTGAAGCGCCAAAGGAAAAGATTCCAGCCAGAGCTATTTGAACGCAAAGTGGCCCTTATCAAAAACCGGCTGTTCGCCCGCTACAAAATCGACACAGCCTGCCTGACACTGGAAGATATGTAGAAAGGAGGAAACCGAAATAAATGCCATCACTGTCAAATCCGCATACTACTAGAAACTCAAAATATGATCAGAAAAAAAGCTCCTACGAACATTGGGGTCGCAGAAAACAATTAGTTTTGCAACATCATTTATAAAAATGCCACTTTATGCCAACAAACAAAAATGCCATGACAAGGTACCAGATTCTGGACGAACTGCTCAGTAGCCGATACCATAATTATACGCTAGACGACCTGACTGAAGAAGTCAGCAATCGACTGGCAGAACTATATCCTGAGAGTAATGGCATTGGTCGTCGTCAGATTCAGAAAGACATTCACTACATGGAATTAGAAGGTCCATTTCTGGCTGAGATAGAACGTTATGACGTTGAAGGGTATGATGTAGAGAAACAAAAGAATGTCATCAAACACTGCTTACGCTACAGTCAACCGGGATTCTCAATCTTCAAAAAAACGATGAGTGACGACGAGAAATACCTTCTTTCAGAAGCAATGTCTTTGCTTGGACAATTTGACGGCCTTCCCAATCTGGAAGAACTGGAAAATCTTCGACTCTATTTAGGATTATGGCGCAACAACAAGAGGATAGTATCGTTTACAAAGAATCCATTGGAAAACTCCAATCTCTTCGGAGAATTATTCACGGCTATATCACAGAAGCAAGTCATTGAATTGCACTATCACCTATTTTCTTCTCCAGAAGTGAAGAAGGTGAATCTTCATCCTCACTTACTGAAGGAATACAACCGGCGATGGTATCTCATCGCAACTGCTGAGAGCGATGGAAAATTACTCACTTTTGCTCTTGACCGCATCAACGATGCTATTCCATTGCCTGCTCATAAGTACATTCCTTTCGATGGAAAAATAGAAGAACATTTCGATGATGTGATTGGAATTACGGTTAAAGAGGACAGTCCTCTATTTAAGATTGTTTTCTGGGTAAGCGAACGATCTAAAGACTATGTCCTGACAAAACCCATCCATGAATCACAACGCACCCTACGAGTTGATAGAGTTGCAACATTTCGTAAAATGTACCCTCATCTTGATTGTGGTATGTTTTTTATGATTGAATGCAGGAAAAACTATGAACTTATCCGTGAACTTACCAGTTTCGGGAAGGACCTCATCGTTTTGGAACCTTCCGCCATTACTGATGCAGTTTTTGAAAGAATTTCTGATTTGAATGAAGAATATGAGAAGTTGCGAACAATGAGTTCGCAGTAGCAGATTAACTTTGCACCAGATTTCTACACGAGGATGTTAACCTTATGTCGGATTTCAACATCTATAAAAAAAGGAGGTATTATGAACGACAATTTCAAGAACAACTACCCCAACGAGGAGTATGATGAGAGAGAACCAAACTGGTATCGTAAGGATGTTTATGACGGAGCTGATGACTACTTTACCCTTGACAAGTGCTTTGACTACGAGGGTAACTTCTGTCCTGACAGACTCGAAGACGCCATCTTGGATGGTGAGTATGTACCAGAGGATTGGTAAAAAGTTAAGGTAATGGCGAAAAAAAATGAAAATGTGTGAACAAAGAATTCACAGGGATTGATTAACTTTGCAACGAAATGAGATAAAAGCGGTCTTTGAGAGAGTGAGTGCAGACAAATTTTGATTCTGGCCCGATGCTATCGTCGGGTGTCATTCTTCTAAAAAAAGAATAACAACGTCATGTTTTGTAACAGTCTTCGACTGGTATGTTCTGAATTTAACTTGGAGCATTTTAATATCTTAGTTGAAAAACAAAGAAAAGGACATCTGCACTATTCTACTTAAAGACCGCTTATTTTAACCAACAAATATAACTATGGAGAAGTCTGATATACAATATAGAATGAAAAGAGTAAAAAGTTTGGCAGATTTTGTCAAACTACTTAACGATATCAGATTTGACGAGTTTGAAACAAACAAACATCCAATAACGGAAGCTAAACTCCGTCTATACAGTTTTGACAAAAATGTCCCTGATCGTTACAAGGTATTCCATATCCACAAAAAGAGTGGAGGACTAAGGGAAATTCATGCTCCTAATTATGAATTAGGATGCATCCTTTATATCATCAATCTTGTATTCAAAGCGCTATATACTCCAAAACCATGTGCTATGGGGTTTGCAGAAGGACGCTCTATAGTAATGAACGCCACAAAGCATGTTGGCCACCACTACGTGTTTAATATTGACTTGAAGGATTTCTTCCCATCCATTCCCCAAGCTCGCGTGTGGAAAAGGATTCAGGTACCGCCATTCAATTTCCTTCCCCAGATTGCAAATGTAGTCGCAGGATTGTGCTGCACCACGAACGAGGAAGGAACTATGAATGTTTTACCTCAGGGAGCCTCGACCTCACCACTACTGACCAACGCTATCTGCGACCGTTTAGATTGGAAAATGATGGGTGTTGCCAAAAGATTTGGACTTCACTATAGCCGTTATGCCGATGACATGACGTTTTCAAGCATGCACAATGTATATCAGGAAGATGGTGAGTTCCGGCAAGAAATCAAAAAAATAGTTGAGGAAGAAGGGTTTAGAATCAATGACAAGAAAACCCGTCTGCTATGCGATGGTCAGAGGCAAGAAGTCACAGGTCTGACTGTGAACGAGAACGTGAATGTGACCAAGAAATACGTTCGAGATTTACGCTGCTTGTTACATGTTTGGGAAACAAAGGGATATGCCGAAGCATACGCCTACTTCTACCCTCTCTACAAGAGAGACAAAGGGTATATCAAGAAAGGCGAGCCTATCATGGAAAACGTGATTGAGGGTAAGTTGAACTATTTGCGAATGGTAAAGGGTGAAGGCAACGAAGCCTACAAAAAGTTGCTTGCCAGATTCAACAGATTGCAAAGCGTTGTTTTTGTAGATAGTGAGACCGACAAGGATAAGTCATATACATACGTATGTACTTACACGATGAAGGATTTCGAGGAGAGATTCAAAACGAAATTATCGTTAGCTGCCTCTGCAAAAAAGAATCTTGTCGGGAAATGCCAGATTGCGGGAATGGACAAAGAATTGTCCATCAGCAAGTCAACTCAAAAGCAGCTTTGTCCTAATCTTTCGACTTTGGAAGCAGAGTCGCAAGTCGAGTCGAAGCTTCTTCCCGATTGTTACGTCAGCTTATGTAGAGCGAAAGGGAGAAACTTCTGGCTTATCACAAAGACTGAAATGAAACGTTCGAGATGCCTAAGCATCTTGAATGCCAATATTGACATCGATTCACTTCTCGATATCTGGGAAAAAGAGGGAATAGAAAAGGCTGCAGAAATGTTCAAGGAGATGATTACAACTACCGATGACAGAATTTCACAAAGCAAAGATGACTGAAATTCACAAGACAAAAAAGAAAGAAAATGAACAGTCATGATAAATGAAAACGGAGAAGAAAAAGACGTTGACGCTCTTCTTGAGAGCTATGAAGAAGCCATCAAAGAGAGAGACAAAGCTAGAGAAAAGGGAGAATATGCTAAGGGTTCTCTTTAGGGAGAACTTCCTATAATACTCTATAAACTCTTTTCAACTTTACTTTAGAAAAATCATTAATTGCACATTATTTCACAACATGGAAAACAATAAAAAGACTCTTGCAGACTTCAAATCCCTTGATGAAAAAGGGAAAAATGATTATGTGGAGGAACTGACTAATAGTTTACCTGATGGGGTACTTGAAAGTTTGGCACACGGAGACGATGACGAAGGCATACCCGATTTGCCTGACGAAGTGATTGAAAGGCTGGTTCATGAAAAGGGAAACGAAGGCATACCCAATTTACCAGACGAGGTGATAGATGCAATGCTCCATGAAGAAGGGTACGAAAGATTTCCCAATTTACCAGACAACGTCATAGGTACATTGATTCATGGGCGGGGAAAACAAGCCATTCCTAAATCGAATCAAAAGAGTGTTAACCCCAATATACGTGATTTTGTGTATTATATGATCCACAACAAAGGGCTTACAAAGGCGCAACAAGCAAAAATAGACAAATTGCTCAGTGAAAGTTTAAATACCAAACATTCGAATAATCCTTCACCAACTCCACCTATCAAAAAATCCAATTTGAATATATGTACAACACATTTCCCTAAAAAAATTGTATCATTCCTCCACAAGTTCACAGACAAACAGTACGAGGCATTAAAATACACGACTCATACTTGGGATAAGGATCCTGATAAAGAAGAGTACCCTTTTAAGGATTTTGAGGATTTCAAGTCGAAATACCAGAAAAACCTCGAAGATGGGCAATACACCCTTTCTGATATGCACGATTTGTGCGAACACTTATGGAGGACTATCAGAAATTTCCTCATTAACAACGAAGCACAATATCCCTGGAGCGAGTATAAGCTCAAGTTAGGTTACAATAAGTATCTAAGAGAATGGATGAATGCGAACCCAGGCTTACAACCAGCCTCGATGCCTATCAGTGCTTTCCCTAAAGAGATACAGCCCAATGGGTTGATAAACGGTAGGGTATTATCCTATTTTGGAAATGTAATTGACATTTTCAAACATTGCATCGAATTTCGCGACAATGACCTTTTTAAGTACGTAAAGAATGTGTTTACTAATCCCGATTTCAAACTCGACATGCCCCTCCTCGAAACATTGAGAGGACGAACCTTCTATACAGATACAGAACTTGTCAAAGAAGCATTGCGATTAATCGCCGGCAATATTTTCCATCGTTCCGAGTACCCTGAATTGAAGATCAGCACCCAACTCGTGAATATCGACAAATCCGATGCTATAGAACTAAGAATCTTGCATGTCAATTCTTTTTCCAATAAGGATATCAACACTCCAAAGATTAAAGCAATCTCAGATGAAGGTGATTTATCACGTATCAAATCCAAACTGACCAACCTTTGTGATTTTTCTGTAGAAAGTACATTCCGAATTGATGGGAATCTGCGCCATTGCAGAATCAACTACTTGTCTTCCAAAGAGAAAGAAGAAGGCATCGTGCTACTTGACGATATAGAATGCGAAGGATTTACTTATATATTAACATTTTACATTTACAAGCATGAATAAAACTATCATACTCGACGATCGGCCTGAACGTAAAAAAAGTCATATCAGCGACTCAGTTATTAAACAATTGGAGGAATGCACTTCTTTAAGCATTGTTACTGGAGAAAGTATCAATAGTGACAACATAGAAGTTTCTTTTGATAGGTATTCTCTTCTGGCTATTCATAAATCGTGGTTAGACAACAAAGGACTGACTAACAAGATTGTGGATTATTGCAAAAGGAACCGTAAATACCTCATCATTTTCAGTGGAGGTATCGGGCAGAGCCTGTTGTTGGACAATTATATGAGACTGAATGTAAATTCAGCTTCCTTCTATACCGACAGACTTCCCTTATTTATAGAGAAATATGCATCTAATAACGCAACAGCTCCTCTTTTGGAATTTCTATATGGTGAGGGGTGGCGTTTACCAATATTGATGGAGTGCAGGAATTACCTTTGGCATGGAGTATATGATGACAAGTATGAGTCAGAAGAAGCTATTATCAACCATTTGAATTCCATATTTCACAAGCAATCCGATAGATATAGCATCAGTGACATGAACAATATGATTTATAATGAGATCCTTAAAACAAAATCCGTATGAGAGTTTTAGTTCTACACAATAACAACCTACCATCGTTTCTCCTTTGGGACAAGGAGGAAAAGGACATCAGTTTTGTATCGAAAGTAATAAGTCTCCCTCAAACTGACATTCCTGATTTTGATTCGTTTGTTTGTGAAACCTTAGCTTTTTTGAAAGAAGAAGTATATGATGCCATCATCCTACCCTATAACACAACTAATAATCCAATTGAATACACCGGATTAAGGATAGTAGCTCATCTGCGTCTGACCAGCCAATGGAATTGTCTGACAACCCCAATCCTACTACTTGGACCAGACACATCATCCGAAATTCTTCAATTCTGTGAGTTTGGAAGCATTATTGGCTCTTTCAATATATTCACAATGACCATCAACACAGAGGTAGCTGTGGTCAAAATGTTGAAATGGATTGAATCCTGTCATTCAAATGATAAAACCATTACAACAGAAAGCTTTGAATATCAAGATTTCTTAAGCAGAATGAAGAATCTTTCTGCACCTGCCAACTACTCCACCCACCATTCTCTTGCTAATGAATGGGCTATTATGCGATGGAATGAGATGATCACCATGCCCGTCACTCTCCCTAATCATGAATTTGAGAATATGCTGTATTACAAGTATCTAAGAGTATTGTACAGCTTTAGTCAAAATATGAAAAAATGGAAAAAAGAGCATAAGAATATTGAGACAATAGAAAATATACCTAAAGGGAAAAAACTCGTGTTGATTGATGACGAATGGGAAAAAGGTTGGAGCCAGATTATCAGCCACATTGCTGAGTCTTCTGGTTTTTCATTCACGTCATGTGAAATAAAAAAAGAATGGGATAGAGATGAGATGATCAATCAGGTGAAACATTTCATAGACAACACCGATTCTGATTGTTATCTGCTCGACCTTAGATTACATGACACTGATTTCGATTCGGATTATCTTAAAAGAGAAAAAAAGAAATTGTCAGGTTATGCAATATTGGACTACATCAAACAGAATAACATAGCTAACCCTGTTGTCATTTTTTCAGCATCTAACAAAGTATGGAACTTCAAGAACACAGTTTTTAAAGAGGAAAATGTCATCAATTATGTGCTCAAAGAGACTCCAGAGAGTGCATTGAGTGCGGAGGAATCCTATCTTCTATTTATTGATTTTGTCAATGCTCTAAGAACATGTTTTGTTTTATCCGATCTCAAACTTTTTGCCAATAAGCAAAAAGAATTATCTGTTTTTTATCCTGATATAAAGTCCTTGAATGAAACAATCCACTTGTTGCTTTTAGATAAGAATGAGAAGAACAACTCTATTTATAAAGCTTGTTTAATGAATCTTATGACCTTTCTCGAAGAATACATAAAAGACCGGTATCAACTACAAATCAAAGGAGAAGGAAGCACCCGAAGTCTTATACTTGTTGAAAAAAACAAAAAAAACAATATTGTAGGTGATGTCACAGGCCACGTATTTGTAAGTCGTGAACTGAAATCAGATTCAAAATATCCAATTATTACTGGTTCATACTACACAGCCACCTCGACCGAAGCAATTAGCACATTCTCGGAATTGGAGGACAACGATTTTGGGGTGTTATTATCTGTTTTGTATATTAAATACGGGGTGAATCCATCTTGTATCAATAATCATTTCATTCCCTTGAAAAACCTTAGAAATAAGGTCTCTCACGAATCAGGAAAAGTGGACATTTCATATCAAGCATTCTTTGATTTCTACTTCAAGATTATTGTTCCTATAATAGAACAAGATTACAAATTATCTAACCAATAGTCCACAACACTAATTCCCAATATGCTTACCCTCACCTCATCCCAGCAGTCTGTATTCAATCAGATTACATCATTCATACAGAGTGATGCGAGCGTCTTCATCCTTTGTGGTTATGCGGGAACAGGAAAGACAACAATGATCAAGGCGATTGTAGATGAGATATCAAAAATAAAAGACGTTCTGTTAATGGCTCCCACAGGAAGAGCTGCTAGAGTGTTGGAATCTAAGACCCAACATCCTACCTGCCATGCCAGTACTATTCATAAGGCCATCTATGGATCAGCTGCTTTCTGTATCAAAAAGACTAAAGACCTTGCCGATTCGGAATTTAAATACCTTTTTCCCATTAAAGGGAATGAAGGCCAAATTGTAGCCATAGTTGACGAAGCGTCAATGGTTTGCTCCAGAACTATGCCCCAAGAGCTGTTTCAATTTGGGACAGACAATCTGATGGACGATTTATTGACTTTTGTACGTCCTTCTTATGGCGGTAAAGTGATTATCGTTGGCGATCCAGCTCAGCTTCCACCTGTTGGAGAATCCATTTCAAATGCCTTACAACGTGAGTTTTTTGAGAAGAAAGGACTCAAGGTGATGGAAGCAACACTTACAGAGGTTCTCCGTCAGTCGGGGGAAAGCGTCATTCTTAGGAATGCAATGAAGATTCGCGACCTGTTATCCAAAGAACAACGTAACCAATTAGTTTTTGAGGAAAAATCCAATGAAGTGGAAACGATTGAGAAAGACCGTTTCCTCAAACATTATCTTGCTGACAGAAAGAAAACTGGTCACAATAACAGTGTAGTCATCTGTTTTACCAATCAAAGTGCATATCTGTATAACAAAGAGATTCGTGAATCCTTATATGGATCTCAGAATCCACCCCTTCGAATAGGCGATGTGTTGATGGTTGTACAAAATAACTACTCTCTCGACCGGATGAACGGAGAATTCATCCCTGTACTTGAAGTTGGTGAAACAACTCATCAATCTGCACCTGTTTATATTCAGAATGGAGGAACAAAAGAAAAGACAATCATCTCTTTAGATTTTGCCAGAATCAAGACAACGGATGGTTTTGGAAATGAATGTTACTGTTTTTTACTCCTTGATTTGCTCAACAATGGTTGTGCCAGCATCAGCATCGATCAGCAGAGAGCACTTTACATCAATTTCTGTATGAGAAATCCACGACTCAAACCTGGCACAGAAGAGTTTCACAAAGTCTTACAAGGAGATCCTTATTTTAATTGCCTAAAAGCGAAATATGGGTATGCCGTAACGGGGCATAAATGCCAAGGCGGTGAATGGAGTAAAGTATATGTGGACTATTATGGTCGAACAGGAATGAGCGACGACTGCTTAAGATGGGCATATACTGCAACGACACGTGCACGAAATACGCTTTATGTAACAAATCTACCACACATTACACCATTCTCGAAATTCCGAATCGAACCTATTCAAGGCTGTAAGACTGTTAATGAGGAATACCATATTCTCGGAGATGTTCCTCTGTCGCCATTTCATTCTGCCGATGCTCCAAAATTCCTTCATGCAAAATGGATGTGCATTGACCTTAATCTTCAAGGAACGGGCTATCGGGTTCAAAGAGTGGAAAGCAAACCTTATCGGGAGATATATTATATCTCCACTCCTGAAGGTTTTGAAGAACGTTTTGACATACAATACAAGAAAGGAGGTGTATTTCTCAATGCATCATGCACAAAGTCCGACGAATCCACATTAGAGATACTATAATTGTTGGATGATGAGCGGCAGATACCAACTATATTTGACTATCAGCCTTCTGCCGATATACGAAAACATTTGTACAATCTCATTTGCAGGGCTTGCGACACATTGGGTGTCACCATCACAAATGTAGTAGAACACCCTGAAGATTATAGCGTGATGTACTATTTCTGCACCTCAGGATGTCCCTCATATCTGAAAATATATATAAACAACTCAGGATTCGTCAGCTATGCCAAACCCATGTCAATGAAAGGTGCTGAAGACTCAGAATTCAAGTTGTTGATAGAGGAAATCCAAAAACATTTCGTATAATCCATAAACTAATGATACTATGTCATTTCGAGAAGTAACAGCATTAAGACGAGCAGGACGATTACAAGAAGCCTATAATATGGCCAAAGCCGATTTGGCAGAGGAACAATCGGAATGGACTTTTAGTGCCATGTTCTGGGTTTTGTCAGACCAAAGCAAAGTGTTTCTGGCTAATGGAGAAAAAGACCAAGCAAAAATCTGCCTTGAAAAAATGCTTGATATATTCGAGCTTATAGATGATAGTGCAGGTTATGCGAACAGAGCTATAGATTATCTCCGCAGGAAACTAGAGCCCAATTGGGAGATTGTCAACCAAATGTCAGAATGGTCGAAATATGGACGTGAAGAAGAGGCATATCATAAACTTTTGGAAATACACCAAAAGGGTAGTCTTGATGATGCCCTACATGAGGACTTCGGATGGGTCATCTTCAGATATCTGAATCATCACTATGAGACGATTGGCTCTGTCAACGCTCGAAACGCCTTGTTTACTTATTTACAACTAAACAACCCACGCCCATCAAAACTCCATTCTCAAATACTGAACCTTTCAAGCAAAATCAGCGAGAAATATGACGATTTCAAGTTTTTGCCATTTCTTAGAATGTGGAATGTGGATTACTTGTCATCCGAGGATTTCCGTTCTTCCTATTGGGAAGGTAAGGAACTCCAGCCTCTTGTGGAAAGACTGATGAGCCGCTGTTTCAGCTTAGGGTATAGTTTACAAGATGTGACTGAAGCCTTTACAACCAATGAAAGAATAAGTGAAAGTATCGTTTTTCAAGCCTATTCCAGACATTGTTTCTTTGAAATCTATAAATTGTATGATGGAGGATCATCTCTATTAGAAGCAATCAGAAACTATTGTAACGAAGTAAAAAACAAGGAAATTGTCAATGAATTCCACTCCAAGATACTGTCAATTTATCTGCAGAAACTCCCTGAGAACAATATTTCAGAAATCGTGATTGTTCTCAACAACTGGGGTGTTCACAACTTCCGCAAAGAAGACTGGAAACGCGAATCTAAAGAAGACAAGGAGTATCCATCATTGGTAGAAAAGGCTATTCGTAGATACCTACAGGCTCTCAAATTAAAGCAATACAAAGATGCTGATGAAGGTTTTATTGAACTATTAAAAGAGGCTATTGATCATTATTCAGACGATGACCAATTAGAGCGCAATTTAGCCCAAATCCTATTAGCCAAAGGAGAGAGAGAAGAAGCTTTATCAATTTACCGCAAGCTTCTGCTTAAACTTAACCGTTTCTACATTTGGAAAGAACTAGCAGATGCAACGGATGATGTCAACCTGAAGATTTCAGCCCTGTGCAAGTCCATTCTTTCCGAGTCCAACGATGATTATTTAGGTGAAGTACACCTGTCTTTATGTAGGACGCTGATAGATACAGGGCAGAAACAACTCGCCAAACGCGAGCTGAATCAATTCAAAGAAACTTATCAGCGCAATGGATGGCGTCCAAAAGAAGCTTACCCAATTCTAAAGCAAGAGTTGAAGGACATCACTGAAAACTCTTCAGACAATAGTGATTTCTATCATTCGCATCTGCTTCCGGCTGAAGAATTCGTTTATTCTGATATAGAATGGATACCTATGGTTCTCGTCGATATTTTTAATGTAAAAAAAGATAATAAAGAGAAAGAAAGAGCTAAACTCGTATCATCAGACGGCTTAGATCTTTCCATTAACACAAAAGTCTTAGGAACATGCTCGAAGAAAGTAATCGGTTCATGTTACGACGTGAAAATCATCCATCATGACGATAGGTATGATATCGGACTCATCAGACCATCAGAGAAGAAAATCGGCGATATTCTTCCTACAGTGACATGCTATGTCGATTATCATAACAAAGAGAAACAATGCTATCATTTAACGACCAAAGACAACCATCAAGCTATTCTTTCACAGACAATTGAACTGAATGAAGGAGATTTTTGCCTATGCTTTGTTGTGCCTCAGAGAGATAAAAGCAACAAAGCCACCCATGCGATTTTCTTTAAGAAAGAAAGCCAAGAAAATGCTATAAAACAATTTACTTTGAAAACAGCAGTAGTTGACCATGTTAATATTTCAAAACAACTCTTCCACTGTGTTTTCGGTCGCGGAATGGACATTGTCGTACGTTTCTCTCATTCGAAAATCAGGCCCCATGTAGGCGAATATGTCCAAATCCGCTATGTTTGGAAAAAACTCCAAGATGGTAGAATCATCAGAACTCCGCTTGACATCAATCCATTTGAATCCTCCGAGAAAGAGCTAACGAAGACTGTTATTGATCACATCCGCATAAACACAAATAGCAAAGGACAACCTTTTGGTTTCGTAGATGACTACTATGTGCCAGCACATCTTCTTAAAGATGTGGAAGAGTATGATCTTGTGAAAGCCAATGTCGTATTCAATGGGAAAAAATGGGTTGTATTTCAATTAGAAAAATTACATTAAATGCGATTCCCATGGACAACGACAATCAGTTCAAAGTGCTGAAGA
>CAMOWU010000058.1 GCA_946628545.1 uncultured Bacteroides sp.
GCGGTTCCATATCCGGCTTTTTCTTCTTCATACGCAGGTTGATGTCATCGTAATAAGCGCTGAAGTTCTCCGTCGTGAATGCCGTACCGAACATCTCATTATAGTCATCCATAATGACCTGCAACTCATCTGAGGTCACATTATCGTCCGCAAAGCCTTGGTTCATGCCTGTTTTCTCATCGTCCTGACTCTCGTTGGCCGTGTAGGTGAATACGGCTCCAATCTTGATTTTCGGATTCAGCGACTTGAATATCTTGTAGTATTTCAGCAGCATGGGGACGGACTGAATAGCGAACAGTGCATTAAACTCTCCGTCGAATGTTGACTTGTTGAAGTTGTTGAGGATGAACTGTGCAATCTCCGTCATGCGTTTCTCGCTGAACAGGTCAATGTTCTGCTGTCCCTTATAGTATTCCACAAGGAACCCAAGCACATTCTCATCGGCAATGGCATCCTTGATAAGATACTTGTGCAGACAGTCGCCAAAGACTTCTGCCGTGGTATGCTCCTGCTTGGCATTCTCCGCAAAGATGGGCGTACCCGTGAAACCGAATATCTGCAGGTTATTGAAGAACTTCACGATGTTCTTATGACATTCGCCGAAGTGACTGCGGTGGCACTCGTCAAATATCATCACCACCTTCTGGTCACGCACTCCCTGCAACCGTTTGTTGTAGTATTCACGGGTAACGGCAACATTCAGCTTCTGAATAGTGGTAATGATAATCTTGCTATCACTACGCAATCGCTTGATAAGTTCCTTGGTGTTGTCCGTGTTGTCAACGGCACCAGGCTCAAACGCTTCATACTCCGATTGTGTCTGGGTATCGAGGTCGTGGCGGTCAACGACAAACATCACCTTGTCAATACCATCAATCTCACTCACTAACTGAGCCGCCTTGAATGATGTCAGGGTCTTACCTGCTCCTGTCGTGTGCCAGATGTAGCCATTCTTGTTGGTGTTCTGTACTCGGTCGAGAATCTGCTCTACAGCGTAGAACTGATAGGGACGCAACACCATCAAACACTTATCGCCCTCATGCAGTACAATGTACTTGCTTATCATCTTGCCAAGATTGCACTTATCAAAGAAGAAGTATGCAAACTTACTAAGGTCATTGAACGGCACGTTCTCCGCATCTGTCCAATTGAACGTGAACTTATAGCCGCTGTTAGGGTTGTTGGCAAAGTAACGGGTATTTACTCCGTTGCTGATAACGAAGAGTTGGATGTAGTCGAAGAGTCCGTGAAACGAAGTCTTGTGGTATCGCTGAATCTGGTTGTATGCCTGTTTCAGTTCCACACCACGCTTCTTCAACTCTATCTGTACCAGTGGCAGACCATTGATGAGGATGGTCACGTCGTAGCGGCACTTCTTTCGTCCCTCAACGGTTATCTGATTGCTGACCTGAAACTCGTTCTGGCACCAGTGTTGCTTGTTGATGAACTCAATCCATACACGTTCGCCGTTTTCCAGTTGGAAGTTCTTAAGATCACGCAGTTTCTTGGCTTTTTCAAAGCGGGTGCCGCCCTCCAGATAGAGCAGTATTTTGTCAAACTCCTTATCGGTAAAGTGTTCACGACCATGCGCAGCCAGTTCCTTCTGGTTGTGCTTCTCCAACTGCACCTTGAAATTAGCGAGCAAGTTCTCTTCCTCCTTGATGGAAACGTACTCGTAGCTCATTTCCGTCAGGGTCTTTATCAGTCCTTGCTCCAGTATCTCTTCGCTCTGTGTCATACTTGTTTTTTGCCATATCATTGAGGAAACAGAATCCCCAATCTAACTTTTGGCACAAATTTAGAACAAAAATCGGATTTGCAAGCCTGTTCGATAAAGAAAATCACTTTTAGAGGAGTAAGGTAGGCACTAAAATCTAATATAATCAAGCCTCAGTGCTAATTTCATTTGCAATCAATCAATTATTATGCCTACAGTGAAAGGATTTGACACCCATTTCGAACTTTGTTGCCTTTCGGTTGGCTATCAGGTACTCTTTCAACACCACCGACCTCCAGAATGGATTGATGGTGAGGGGAATGTTCCGATATCAGATTCCGTACTTGGAGCCGATATAAAGCAGGATCATGCTGAGGATGACGAGAGAGAGGTCGATGGCTTTGGACTTCAGGTTCTTCTCATGGAATACCATTGCACCCACCATGAACGACACGACCACGCTGCCACGACGGATCATCGACACGATGGAGATCATCGCGCCATCGAGACTGAGGCTGTAGAAATAGACGAAGTCGGCTGCTGAGAGGAAGATGGAGATGAGTATGATGCACCAGTCCCAATGGAAAGGAGTGGTCTTCTTGTGTGAGGGCCACCACAGCAGCATGAGCATGGCTGCCATGAGCCCACATTGGTAGATGTTGTACCACGACTGCACTGCCATCTTGTCCAGTCCGATGCCACCAGCCTCTGGGCTGGCCATCAAGTATTTATCGTATAGACCGCTCAATGCGCCCATTACATTTGACAGGACCACAAACACAATCCATTTGTCGTGCTTGAAGTCGATGCCCTCTTTCTTGCCGCTATGACTGAGGTAGAAGAAAGAGAAGATGGCGGTCAGCACACCCAGCCATTGAAACAAGGTGAGGTGCTCATTGAAGAAGAGTAAGGCTCCCACCAGCACCATCATCGGGCGTGTAGCGTTGATAGGTCCCACGATTGTGATGGGCAGGTGTTTGATGCCGAAATAACCTAATATCCATGAACTCAGTACGATCAGCGATTTCAGTACGATGTACTTATGTTGCGCCCATCCGTAGCTGTGGGTGAAGAACAGCGAGTCCTCGTTGAGCCACCCTTGTGCCGATGAGATGATGAATGGGAGGAAGATGAGGCTGGAGAACAGTGTGTTGAGGAACAACACGGGAATCACTGCGTTGTCGCGCAGGGATTTCTTTTTCGACACATCGTAGAAGCCCAGCAGGAACGCTGAGGTGAAAGCCAGTAGTAACCACATGTTGGATGATGATTAATGAGGGAGAGGTTGCGGTCCCTGAGTGATGATTAGATGAATAGATTGTCGGGATATTCGATATCGGTGAGAAACAGCGCGTTGCCAGGCATGCTTTGTCCTGCGATGCAACGGTCCTTGCCCTCGATGATGCGCCGGAAACCATCGAGGTCGGTCTTGTGCAGCCCCACATCCACCAAGGTGCCTACGATGGCTCTTACCATGTTGCGCAGAAATCGGTTGGCCTTAATGGTGAACACCCATGTGTTGGCGTCCTGTTGCTGCCATGCCGCTTGCATGATGGTGCAGTTGTTGGTCTTCACGTCGGTGTGCAGTTTGCTGAAACTGGTGAAGTCGGTGTATTGGAACAATAGTTCACACGCCCTGTTCATCAACGGGTAGTCCAGTTCAGCTCGGATCCTGCACGCATATCTGCCGTTGAAAGGGTCTTTCTCTTTGCAGACGTAGTATTTGTAGGTTCTGGATGTGGCGTCGAATCTGGAGTTGGCATCTTCCTTCACCGGCACCACCTTGTGTATGGCGATGTCCCAGGGCAGCAGGCTGTTGAGCCTTTCCTTGATCATCACCCCTTTGCGCCGGGCATCCTCGTTGTCGGCCAGCGTGAGGTCGAAATGCGCCACCATCAGCCGTGCGTGCACTCCAGTGTCGGTGCGTCCTGCTCCCGTCGCCGTGACTTCTGTGCGCAAGATGGTGCTCAAAGCCTTGTTGAGTGTTTCTTGCACACTGTTGGCGTTGGGTTGGATTTGCCAGCCGTGGTAGTTGGTGCCATCGTAGCTGAGGTAGATGAAATATCGCATGAGTTTTATCTAACGGTGAGGTGGAAGCAGCCTTGTTTCTTTTCGTATTTGATGTAGCACATCTCGCGCTGTCGCAAGTCGTAAAGCACCTCCGACAGCACCATCTTCAGTTTTTCCTCAAACCTTGTGGGTTCGGGTGTTTTGCCGTTGAAATCCGTTTGGATAGGCATGAAGCGGTTGTAGGAGATGTCGATGGTAGTGCCATAGCAGTGGCAGGAATTGCTCACGGCATTGGGGTTGCCGTGCTGTAGGCGTTCCACGTCGTCGGCGGTGCGCAGCACAGACGTCACCATGATGATGTGTGGTGTCAGTCCTTTGGCGCAGAGCGAGTCCACGAAATTCATGCCGATGGTGTTGAGCAGATGCTGTGCCTTTGGCACGAGATAGGGCATGCTATGGCTCAGGTGCTCCACGTAGTAATATGGCGAGTTGGTGATGTTCACCAGTGCGTTGGTGTTGACCAATTGCTGGACATCGGTGCGGCTCTGCTGAGGACGCACGCCATTCTTGTGTGCCGACTGTATCTGGAGGTAGTTGCTGTCGGGGAAACACTTGCTGTAGCTCAGCACCCCACGTATGCGGGTTCGTGGCCGCGTCTTGCCGGAGATGCTGATATTGTTATCTTCCTCCACTTCCGTTTGGCTGGCGTTCTGGATGCTGTCCATGCGTGCCTGCTCCATGGAGTCGGCAGCAGCCTCCGATTCTTCTGAACGTTCCGTTTCCTCGTTGTCATTGTCTTCGGAAGGCACATATTCCTCTTCTTCCGTGATTTTGGAAGGGTCGAGCACCGAACTGTCGTAGCTGCCCCAGTCCACATCTTCCACCTTTCCGTACAGGTCGCTTTTCGTCTCCTGGGTTTGGACTACAGCGGAACGAATGTCCACCTTGATACCAGCCGCATGACGTATGGTGGCCATGGCGGCGATGGCGATTGCGAAGGTCAGCAGGAATATCTTTTTGTTGTATTTGCTTTTCTTTTTACCTTTTGTCATGGTTCAGTCTTTAGAATCCTTCTTGACAATTCCAGCGAAAGCCTGCCAGAGGTTGTCGTCGGGTAGGGGGGCGTCGATGGTGATCGTCTTCTTCGACACAGGGTGAACGAAACTCACCCTTCTCGCCAGCAGGCTGATGCCTCCGTCGGGATTGCTGCGTCGTGCGCCGTATTTCAGGTCGCCCTTGATGTGGCATCCAATATGTGCCAGTTGGCATCTGATCTGGTGATGGCGACCTGTTTTCAGATTCACCTCGATCAGGTTGTAGCGTTCGGTCTGTCCGATGAGTCGGTAGTCCAGTTCTGCGAGTTTTGCCCCGGGGCGTTCTGTGTCGTAGGCGTAGGATTTGTTTTGTTTCTCGTTTCTCACGATCCAGTGCTTGAGTGTTCCTGCAGTCTGAGGTGGTTGTTCTTGGGTGATGGCCCAGTATGTCTTTTGCACCTCTCCCTTGCGGAACATCTCGTTGAGTCGGGTCAGTGCTTTGCTGGTACGTGCAAACACCACGAGCCCGCTGACGGGACGATCCAAACGGTGGACTACACCAAGGAAAACATCACCTGGTTTGTGATATTTCTCCTTGATGTAGTCTTTCACGGTTTCGGAGAGCGGACGGTCGCCCGTCTTGTCTCCTTGTACAATCTCGTTGCAGTTCTTGCTGACGATGATGATGTGGTTGTCTTCGTAGAGTACGAGCATGCTTTTAGATTACATGTTCATGCCGCCGTCCACTTGGATCACCTGTCCGCTCACATAGCTTGAGAGGTCGCTTGCGAGGAATGTGGCCACGTTGGCGATGTCTTCTACCTGTCCACCGCGGCGGAGAGGAATCTTCTTGATCCATTCATCACGTATCTCTTGCTTGAGGCTGGCAGTCATGGCAGTCTCGATGAATCCTGGAGCGATGGCGTTGGCACGAATGCCCTTAGGTCCCATCTCCTGTCCGATGCTCTTGGCAAGTGCGATCATACCGGCTTTGGAAGCTGCGTAGTTGGCTTGTCCTGCGTTGCCGTGAACACCCACCACGCTTGCCATGTTGATGATGCTGCCTCCACGCTGGCGCATCATGATAGGTGTGCAGGCATGGATGAAGTTGAAGGCTGATTTCAGGTTGACAGCGATGACAGCGTCCCACTGAGCTTCGGTCATGCGGAGCATCAGTCCGTCCTTGGTGATGCCGGCGTTGTTGACGAGGATGTCGATGCTGCCAAACTCTTCCTTCACTTGGTTCACCACCTGCTCAGTCTGAGCGAAGTCGGCGGCGTTGGAAGCGTATCCTTTGGTTTTCACTCCTTTGGCTGCGATTTCTTCCTCAGTGGCTTTGCCGTTCTCATCGATGACGAGGTCGGTGAATGCGATGTTGGCGCCTTCCTCGGCGAATTTCAGTGCGATGGCTTTTCCAATGCCTCTTGCAGCACCTGTAATCAAGGCTGTCTTACCAGTTAATAATCCCATAATGATTTTTGATTTTTATTGTTGTTAATGATGTTTTTAGTCGATGTAGTGATGCCCGATGGAGCGTCGTACCAGTCGGCGTACGAATGTATGTATCTCCTCCACGTTGGTCGTCAGGTGTCCGTAGATATAGGGTGTTTCGCATCCCTTGAGGAAATAGTGTGCGAGTTCGGCAGTGAGGCGTACGTTCTTGATGTCGAACACCCGCTTATCGACGCCCTCGTTGAGCACACGTCGGAAAATGGCCATTTCGCTACGGTCGAAGTTCTTTCGTACTTTCTCCACTCCCCAGATGTTTCTGAAGAACTCAGCTCGGAGGTTGCCGTTTCGATAGACGATTTCTTTCACGGCCTCGAGGTGTGTGAAGATGAGCAACACGATCTTGTCCTCTGGTGGCATGTCGCGCTGCGCCACGTCGTTCATGCGCTCAAACAGTCGCCTGAGCTCGGTCTCTATGACGGTGTAGTAGATTTCTTCTTTACTTTTGAAGTAGGTATAGAGGGTGCGGCGACCTTTGCCCGCCTCGCGGGCGATGTCGTTCATTGTGGTGTTTTCCAGGCCGTTCTTGGCAAAGAGTTGCCGAGCCACGTCCACCAGTAATTCCCTCGTTTTGGAAACTGCCATTGTTCTTTCCTCTTTTTTTTGTTGGGTTGTTGATAGGGCGAGAGCACCATCCTCCCGCTCACGATATAACTCACAGTTATTTCGCTTCGTGCATAGGAGGTTGTCCATTCTTGTCGAACATTGTTGTACGGCAGGAATGCCGTACCTCCTACTTCCACACTGCAAAGTTAGCACAAACTTCATAATTATCCATGATTATTTTTGAAAAAATTGCACCTTTATTTCTTAAAAGTATTTAATTTATTGATAATCAGACGTGTAATTATTGCACACTTTTATCGCATGTGTTCCATTACAACTTGATCGATGAAACGAAGTCATGTTATACGGTCGTTTGCTCCTTGGTCACAGCTTGTCAGATTCATTTTGTTGCGAAAACGTGTTTCACCATTTAGAAAAGAGAAATTTGTCACTTATGCTCAGAAAATGTTTCATGTTTCATACGAAAATGAGTTTTCTGTTATATTCATGCAAAATTCGCTTTGTTTCTGCATATATGGCGTTATTTCTGCATTTTTAATCGGTATTTTCTGCATAAATGTTTTGTTGTTTTCGGTTCGGATGAAACAAAATGAAACATTTTAACGTTTGTTAAGAAACATTGGGCGATGGTTGGCGCGTCCAGAGGACGCGTCGCAGGCAGGGATGCCTGCGTACCCTCCTTGCTGGTGATTACACCGCCGGCGGAACCGGCGAGCACCCGACCTCAGCGGAGGGAGGGTCAAGAGCAATATCCTGAGATATTGTGTCGTCGATTGTTTATTACACCGCCGGCGGAACCGGCGGGCACCCGACCTCAGCGGAGGGAGCAAGGGACGGATGCAAAGTTAGTGATTAGGCATGAAAGTTGGGTGCTTTAGGTAAAGCGAATTGATGGTTTTGGGTGGAAAAGGGATGTTCAAAAGAGAAATGCGGTCTCGTTTTCTTTGGTTGATCACGATAAGATGTGGAATCAGTCCGAAGGGACGGTAGGGCCACTGACCTATATCAAGGATCTTTACATTTGCAAAAAAACATCTTTCGAGTGAGGATGGAAACATCAATGACTGGCTATTTTGTTGGTGTCTTGCTGTTTTTTCAATGTCTTTTTCGATGATGTCGATATTTATTACTAATTTTACACCTGAAAAACAGCTGTAGAAAGATTATGGCAAAAGACAAGATTGCGTATGTATGCGCCAACTGTGGTTATGATTCGCCGCGTTGGATCGGCAAGTGTCCTTCCTGTGGGGAGTGGAATTCATTTGTGGAACAGCGAGTGGGCAAAGGGTCTTCGCAGAAGAAGGCGGTTCAGTCCTATTCCAGTTCCACATTGACCAGCCCTGTGTCCATCCGCGAGATCCAGACCTCCGAGGACCCGCGCATCAACCTTTATGACGACGAACTCAACCGAGTGTTGGGTGGTGGACTGGTCATGGGTTCGCTGGTGCTGATAGGCGGTGAGCCTGGCATCGGCAAATCCACGCTTGTCCTGCAGACCGCATTGAAACTCAAGGGCATGAAGGTGCTGTATGTCAGTGGCGAGGAGAGTGCCAGGCAAATCAAACTCCGTGCCGACCGCTTATGCGACAGCGAGGATGGCATGTTGAAACCCGAATCAGACCTTCAGGTGGTGTGCGAAGTTGTGATAGAGAAAATCTTCGACCATGTAGAGAGCGTCAGACCCGACCTTCTGGTTATCGACTCCATCCAGACCGTAGCCACGGAGAATGTGGAGACATCGCCAGGCAGCATCAGTCAGATCCGTGAGTGTACGGCTTTGCTCCTGAAGTTTGCCAAGGAGAGCGGCATTCCCGTCATCATCATCGGGCATATCAACAAGGAAGGTAGCATTGCAGGTCCGAAGATTTTGGAGCACATGGTCGATACCGTTTTGCAGTTCGAAGGCGACCAGCACTATCTCTACCGCATTGTCCGCAGCATCAAGAACCGTTTCGGCAGCACCGACGAGATTGGCATCTACGAGATGAAGCGCAACGGTCTGCGCGAGGTGTCCAATCCCAGCGAGTTGCTCATCACAGATATAGAAGACGGTGGCGAAGGACTCAGTGGCATAGCCATAGCCTCCGCCATAGAAGGTGTGCGTCCCCTGCTCATCGAGACCCAAGCGTTGGTGAGCACCGCCGCCTACGGCACTCCTCAGCGCTCAGCTACCGGATTCGACCTCCGGCGCTTGAACATGCTGCTTGCCGTGCTGGAAAAGCGAGTGGGTTTCAAACTGGCACAGAAAGACGTCTATCTCAACATTGCAGGTGGCATACGGGTCACCGACCCCGCCATCGACCTCAGTGTCATCGCCGCCGTACTGTCGAGCAATGTCGATACCGCCATCGACAAGACCATCTGCATGACCGGCGAGGTGGGGCTCAGCGGTGAGATCCGTCCTGTCAGCCGCATCCACCAGCGCATTGCCGAGGCCGACAAACTCGGTTTCAAGCAGATCATCATTCCCCAGGCCAACATGTCGGGACTCGACACCAAGAAACTCTCCATTGAGGTCACCCCCGTGCGGAAAGTCGAGGAAGCCTTGCGCGAGTTGTTCGGCTGACGACCACCGTGAAAAAATCAACCCAATAAAAACATTAGATTAGATGAAAGATTTCAAGTATTATGCACCGACGGAAGTGGTGTTTGGTGAAGAGTCGGAGGAGCAGGTGGCTCGTCTGGTCAAGAAATACGGAGGAACCAAAGTGTTGGTTCATTATGGCGGTCAGAGTGCCAAGCGTTCTGGTTTGCTCGACAAGGTGTGCCAGTTGCTCAGTGATGAAGGCATAGCATACGTGTGCCTTGGAGGTGTGGTGCCCAACCCCCGTTTGTCGAAAGCCCACGAGGGCATAGAGCTCTGCCGCAAGGAAGGTGTGGATTTCATTCTCGCAGTAGGTGGTGGCAGTGTGATCGACTCCGCTAAATGTATCGGCTACGGAGTCTGCTACGAAGGTGAGGTATGGGATTTCTACCTTGGTAAGGCCAAGGCAACAGCCATGCTTCCTGTCGCTGCTGTGCTGACCATTCCTGCCGCAGGTAGTGAGATGAGCGAGTCGAGTGTGATCACCAATGAGGATGGCGACGTGAAGTTGGGCTATTCCAATAATCTGTCGCGTCCCAAGTTCGCCATCATGAATCCCAAGCGCACCTTCACATTGCCTCCATATCAAACGGCAGCTGGTGTGACCGACATGATGATGCACACCATGGAGCGCTATTTCACGAAAGATGACGACATGGATTTGACCACCGACCTGGCTGAGGCATTGCTCCGGCGGATGAAGACGGCAGTCTTTGAGGTGCTCAAGAATCCCGAAGACTACCGCCACAGAGCCCAGATCATGTGGGGAGGCAGCATTGCCCACTGGGGTTTGACAGGTTGTGGTGTGAGCGAGGACTGGGCCACTCATCAGTTGGAGCATGAGCTCAGTGGTATGTTCGATGTCACTCATGGAGCGGGTCTTGCCGCAGTATGGCCCAGTTGGGCGCGCTACGTGATGCACGAGAACCTGAGCCGATTCGTGCGCTTCGCCGTCAATGTGATGGATGTGCCCAATGACTTCACAGATCCTGAAGGCACAGCCCTCAGGGGTATCGAGGCCATGGAACGTTTTTACCATGCCATAGGTATGCCCATCAACATCAAGGAGCTCATTGGCAAGGACATCACCGACGAGGAGATCAATGAGATGGTACGTAAGTGCAGCCGCGACAACACCGCCACTTGCGGAGGTCTGAAAGTGCTTCATGCTGAAGACATGAAAGCCATCTACGAGATGGCAAGAGGATAGTTCTCATGCTCCCCGCCCCAAAAAGGTGGGGCGTATTTCTTTTCTGGGGCTGTCTGTATCTATCTTTCTGCATAAAACAGACCTCGGATTTGTGTGATTTGCTGAAAACTACTATCTTTGCAATTGATAGCGGAAAATCCCTCCAATTCAAAAACGAATATATTATGGCTGAGAAACGAAGATACCCCGTTGGATTGCAGACATTCGCGGATGTCGTGAATTTGGATTGTGTCTATATCGACAAGACAGAATATGTATATAAGATGGCACAGTCACCCTCAAAAAACTTCTTTTTGAGCCGCCCGCGCCGCTTTGGCAAGTCGTTGTTTGTCAGCACGCTGAAAGCGTACTTCGAGGGACGGAAAGAGCTGTTCAAGGGACTGGCCATAGAGAAGCTGGAGAAGGACTGGACCAAGTATCCTGTGCTTCGGTTGGACTTGAGCCAGGGGAAGTACTTCAATCTTGCCAACACGCTCGACACCCTTGAATTCATCTTGGAGCAAAACGAAAGGGAATATGGAATAAAAGGGAATAAGTCTGATTCGTTCAATCGTCGCCTCACTGCCATCATTCAAGAAGCCTGCCGCCAGACGGGCCGCAAGGTGGTGGTGCTGATCGACGAGTACGACGCCCCGATGCTCGACAGCATCCACAAGCCCGAACTGCAGGAGCAGATTCGCGAGCGTGTGCGCGACCTTTTCAGTCCGTTGAAGGCGCAGAGTGACTACCTGCACAAGGTGTTTCTCACGGGTATCTCCAAGTTTTCGCAGCTGAGCGTGTTCAGCGAACTCAACAATCTCAAGGATATGACTTTCGACCTTGAGTATGAAGGCGTCTGTGGTATCACTGAGGAGGAACTGCTCACTCAGATGAAACCCGATATCGAGTGGCTGGCAGAAAGTATGGGTTATACTTACGATGAGACGGTCTCTGAACTCAAACGCCGTTACGACGGTTATCACTTCTGCAAGCGGATGACCGATGTGTATAATCCATGGAGCCTTATTTATGCCTTTGATTCAGGTGATATCGGCGACTACTGGTTCACCACAGGTACCCCCACCTCGCTTATTGAGATCTTGCGTGAGAAGGATATGGATATCCCTGAACTTGAAGGACTGGAAACTTTTCTTGCCCGCTTCGATGCTCCTACCGAACGGATTACAGACCCTGTGCCGGTCTTGTTCCAAAGCGGTTACCTGACTTTGAAAGACTATGACCGAGAATCAGACCTTTATACTTTGGGATTTCCCAACCGTGAGGTGTCAACAGGTTTCGCTAACTGCCTCTACCAGTACTACATACCGCCCGTCACTGGTACCAAGGAACAAATGCTCAAGGCCTACAGACTCTTCCGTGTGAAAAAAGTCACTCTTGACGACTTCCTCGATGCTATCCGCCAGTGGTATGCATCCATTCCGTATTCCATCACCGACCGCAACCAGAACGAGCAGCTCTATCAGTCGTTACTCTATGCCCTGCTGGTGGCAGTGGGTGCGGATGTGCATGCCGAGCAGCAGACCTCAGACGGGCGCATGGACATCTCGCTGAAGATGTCCGACGCCATCTATATCCTTGAGTTCAAGTATGCCAAGACACAGGAAGAGGCACTTGAGCAGGTGAAGAAGAAGGACTACGCTGTGGTTTTCGCCTCCGACCCCCGTCCCGTCTATGCCGTGCCCATGAATGTGGATGCCAAGAAACGCACGATAGAGAAACCACAGGTGGAAAGGTTGAAGTAGTTTTTAGACTTTAGGCTTTAGGCTTTAGGCTTTAGACCTTAGACTTTAGTTTTTTCGAAGGGTTATTGGTTATTGAGATTGGAGTATAGTTGGACAAAATAAATAATAAACTGTTTCGATGTTGCTTGAAGGTTCAAGATGCCGTTAACGATATAGTGACTATGCGTATAAAACGATCTATTGATAAAGCGCTTTCTGAAGGTTATGGCCGACAGCTGCTGTGGTTGCTGTTGGTCGCCTTGTTGTGTGTGGGAGTGGCCTTGATTATAGCCATATTTGTGTTCAACGACGGTGTGCTGAAGTGGCAGGATGTGGTTGGACTTTTTCTCGACCCTGGCGTGTTCGGCAGCTTTGCCTACAAGGGTCACGATTTATTCCGTCTGACCATCGCCTTGTTGAGTATGTTCTTCTTCTCAGCCCTGCTGGTCAGTGTGTTCACCAATGTATTCAATAATATCTCCTTGTCTGTACGTGAGGGACGAAGGAAATACAACCTTCATGACCACATACTCATTCTTGGTGGCAATCATCACCTTCAAGGGCTATTGCAGTCCCTCGATGCCAAGAAACACGATGTGGTGGTGATGTCTCCCCATCGTCCTGATCTGGAAGGTGACTACATCTATTACAGAGGTGATCGTGACTGTATCGAGGACCTGCAAAACGCCGATGCAGACAAGGCCAGCACCATCTACATCATCGGAGAAGAACATGAGGCTGCACACGACTCGAGAAGCCTCCACAGCATGGCGATCCTTCGGCATCTAAGCAGAAAAGCCGACCACGATATACATTGTTATATCACGTTGGAAGATCAAACCAGCACAGAGATTTTCCAGTATTCCAGAATCAAGGGTGACGGTCGTCTCCTGCTTGTGGATTGTATCAATGACTATGAGCATCTGGCAGAACAACTCTTGGTGAATACCTCTTTTCTGCCTGTCATCCGACAAGGCGAGAGTAAACAATCGCATATTGTCATTATCGGAACAGGACCAGTAGCTCAGGCAGTAGCCTATACTTCGGCTCATATCAGTCATTATCCCAGTTTTACTGAGAAAGGGATGAAAACCAAGATTACGTTCATTGGTGATGGCATGGGCAAATGGATGAACAAAATGTTGTCGTCAAGGCCTGTTCTGTTCGAAATGTCAAAGTACGACTTTGTGGATTCCGATGGCATGCGCCATACCCATGAGGCTGTTTCGGATGATGGCGATTTCCTCGATGTGGAATGGCAGTTTGTAGATGCCGATGTAGAATCCGACTTCGTGCGCGAAATGTTGAGCGAGGAGGTGAACAAGCCAGACGTCATCCTTACCGTCTGTGTCTGTCTGATGGACGACAAGAAGGCTGTGGAAACGGTGCTCCATCTGCCACGCCCTGTCTATGGACTATTCAATGAGACCAATGGGGAAACCACGGCTGGTGCCCACAACATAGCAGTCTATGTCAGTGAGTCGAAGCACATCATCGACCAAGCCAACCAGACGGGGATGTACGGCACAATCACAGTCTTCGGACCAGATATCAACATCATTCATACTGCGCTTGAAAGTAGGAGCCGTTATGGCAAACGCGTGAACTTCGTATATGACCAGAAATGGGGGAATCCTCCGTCTAAGGACATGGAGGAGGCATGGTACAAACTATCGGAGTCGGATAAGTATTCAAGCGTCTATAGCGCAAACGCCATGTTTCTCCGTACACTGTGTTATGATATGAGTGGTGACCGAATGCCTATCTATGAGGCTGAGCATCGTCGATGGGTGATGTCGGAGCTCATCATGGGATTCAAACCTGGGAAGAAACGCGACAAAGTGCATTTTGTCCACAACGACATCATCCCCTTTGCATGTCTCCCGGACGAAGAGAAGGATAAGGACAAAGACATCATCGATGCCATGCCCCGAATCATCAAGGATTGATGGCGTCCCTATTATTTGGACTTTTTTGAAGTAAGAGCCTTATTGATTATATAACCACCTATTTGAAAAAATCATATTATTATGGCAAACGAGATTTTTATCAGTTATAAACGAGAAGACCTTGAAAAGGTGAAAGCCATCAAGACTGAATTGGATGAAGTTTTGAGAGGTGAACATTGTTGGATTGACCTTGATGGGATAGAGTCGGGAAACAGGGCTTTCCAAGTCAAGATAAACAAGGCCATCGAAGAGAGTACCGTGTTTTTGTTCATGATGAGTAAAAGTTCTGTAGTCAGCGATAATTGTCTTCAGGAACTGATGAAGGCAGATCAAGAATATGCCAAAGACGAGAAAAAGCATCTTGTTTTGGTCAAAATCGACCCAGGTTATGAGATGATAGGTATGTTCAAGATGATGTTTGGAAATCGAGACATTATCAATTATGATGATCAAAATCAGCATGACAAACTGATTCGTGACCTGCGTAAATGGCTGGATATTCCTGAGATTGACCCATTGAAAGAGGTACGAGAAAGAGTGGAGCAACTGAAGGCAGAAGACAAGATTTCTGCTAATCGGCGAGAGCGTATCGACAGTGAGATGCGAAAAATGCAGAAACAACTGGGTGAGACAACTGTTGAATGTCCTGTCTGTGGTGAGAAAAACCAAGTTGATGAACAATATTGCCAGCGTTGTGGATATATACTTAATTATTTTTCGAAACCTTCATTTGAGGAAGAACGTCTTAATTTGTTGCGCTTCAATTGGAATTCAAAATTGGATTTAGCAGCAAAACTTCAACAGTTGGAGGAAGAAATCAAGCAATCTTCCGAAAGAGAACAATCTTTGAATAGTGAACTCCAGACATCCCAGTCGGAATATGCAGCTTTGAAACGACAATATGATGAGGATAAGAAATATATCGAGGAGGTCAAGAAGAAGGAAGAAGAGGAGGCAACTAAGCGGTTAGCTGAAGAGGAAAGAAAACCTTATATGGTGTTTGATGTCAATGGTGTCATATTCAAAATGATTCGTGTGGAGGGTGGAACTTTCCAGATGGGAGCGACTATAGAGCAGGGGAATTATGCAAAGAATGATGAGATACCTGTTCATAGCGTAACATTGAGTGACTTCATGGTAGGTGAGACGGTAGTGACTCGTGAGTTGTGGGCGGCAGTTATGGGTAGCAATCCATCGTACTTCAAAGGCGCCAAGAATCCAGTGGAGCAAGTGAGCTGGAATGACTGCAAGGAGTTTATCGGCAAGTTGAATTCCATGACGGGGCAATCTTTTCGTCTGCCTACAGAAGCTGAATGGGAGTTCGCTGCACGTGGAGGAAACAAGAGCGGTCATTTCAAGTTCTCGGGGAGTAATTCCATCGGGGAAGTAGCATGTTATGTCGGGGAAGTAGCATGTTATGACAACAGTGAAATCTGTCCAGTGGGCACGAAGAAACCCAACGAACTCGGAATTTACGATATGAGTGGTAATGTATGGGAATGGTGTGAGGATAGGTATGGCGATTATAACAGTTCACAGCAGACTAATCCCAAAGGTCCTGACGAGGGCTCTTGCCGGGTGCTTCGTGGTGGCAGTTATTGCGACAGCGCTAGATATTGCCGTGTGTCGCGCCGCAACTACAACACGCCAGACTACAACTGTTACGGCCTCGGCCTCCGCCTTGCCCTTTCCCTATAAAATGAAATCTTCATAAACAACAAATCAAACACATAGAATATATGGATTATAAGTACGATGTTTTTATCAGTTACAGCCGTAGGGATTATGTAGATGATAATAAGCAGATTATAGAAGGTAATCCTGTATCTGCCATCAAGAAGGTTTTCGATGACAATAACATCACGTATTGGTTTGACGAGGAAGGTATATATAGTGGACAAGCGTTTGTCGAGGTAATTACCGATGCAATCTCAGAGTCCAAATGCTTTGTCTTTGTTTCCTCTCATTGGTCGAATGAGTCGAAATGGACAAGAAGTGAAATACTGGAAGCTTTCGATGCCAACAAGACAATCATACCTTTTAAGATTGAAAATGTGGATTATCATAGAAGCTTAAAATTCTACTTGCGCCAGTATGATTTTATTACTTTTTACGATAATCATTCTGACGCTCTGGCTGAGTTGGTCCGCTCAGTAAACAAAGTGAAGGCAGATATAGAAGAGCAAGAACGCAAAGCTTTTCTTGAACGGGAGAAAGAGAATATAAAGCAGGAGATAGAGACCAAGTCTAAAGACTATCTTCTTCAGCGTGAGCAGTTATCAGTAATAGAGAAATCGATATGGGAAAAGGAAAGTGAACTTGGCATTTCACAGAAAGAATGTCCTGTGTGTGGTCGCTCTACAGATATTATGTCCAGTTTCTGTGAGGCTTGTGGGTGGTCTTTCCACTTTCTTTCAGGTATTTCTAAGGAATACGACCTGACCGAATCAAAAGGCTTGACGAAACTCCGTGCCAACTGGAAATTGATAGATGCTTATCTTGAATCGAAAAAGCAGGTAACAACATTAAATGCCCTATTGCAATCCAAGAATGAAGAGATAGGGCAGTTGGAAAAAGATAAGAACTTGTATCCAGAGAAACTGAACTCTTTACAGAAAGATTTGGCTGCAAACAAAGAGGAAACCGAACGTCTGCAAAAGGAACTCAAAACCAAAGAAGACTTGTTGCAATCCAAGGATGATGAGATACAGTCTATTTCTCGACGGCTGGATGATGAGATGAAACAGTCATCAGACATCAAGCACAACTTGGAATCCCAACTCCAGAAATCCCAGTCGGAATATGCAGCCTTGAAACGACAATATGATGAGGATAAGAAATATATCGAAGAGGTCAAGAAGAAAGAGAAAGAGGAGGAAGCCAAACGCTTAGCCAAAGAGGAAGAGAAAAGAAAGGGATTTCGTTTGTTCACTGTCAATGGTGTGACATTCAAGATGATTCGTGTGGAAGGCGGAACGTTCCAGATGGGTGCTACAAGTGAGCAGGGACGTGATGCCAGAAATGAAGAGAAGCCTATTCACACTGTAACATTGAGTGACTTCATGATTGGTGAGACGGAAGTGACCCAGGAGTTGTGGGAGGCGGTGATGGATGACAATCCGTCTTGCTTCAAAGAAACTAAGAATCCTGTGGAAAGAGTGTCATGGAAATTATGCAAGGAGTTCATCAAAAAACTAAACATATTGACAGACCAGAAATTCCGTCTCCCAACCGAGGCGGAATGGGAGTTTGCGGCACGTGGTGGCAATAAGAGCCAGCATTTCAAATACTCAGGTAGCAATGAAATAGATAAAGTGGCTTGGTATGAAGGCAATAGTGGCAACAAACCGCATCCTGTAGGCTCGAAGAAAGCGAACGAGTTGGGACTTTATGATATGAGTGGCAACGTATGGGAGTGGTGCGAGGATTGGTATGGTGTTTACACTTATGCGTCGCAGACCAATCCTAAGGGATCGGTTCAGGGCTCTAACCGCGTAGGCCGTGGTGGCAGTTGGAGCAATAGTGCCAGTGGTTGCCGTGTGTCGCTCCGTGTCGGTCGTTCTCCTGGCTCTCGCAGCGAAACCCTTGGATTCCGCCTAGCTCTTTGATTCTTCAAAAACATCCTTCCTATTACTAAATGAAATCGTAGCATATTATATTTTTCAGATATTTACTGACTAAAACTATAGAATTATGGCAAACGAAATATTTATCAGTTACAGCAGGAAAGACATGGATAAGGTCAGTGCCATCAAAAAGGAAATAGATGAGACTCTGCGAATTGATTGTTGGATGGACCTGAATGGAATTGAGAGCGGTGATGAGTTCAAGAAAGTGATAATCAGTGCTATCAACCGTCACACTGTTGTACTGTTCATGCTCAGCGACAATTCCCAACAGAGTCCTTGGGCATTGAAAGAACTGAACTTTGCCGAGAAAAAGAACAAGAAAGTCGTGCTTGTGAATATCGATGGATGTGAGATGACCGATGATTTCGCATTCGATTTCTCCGACCACGACATCATCGATTTCGGTAATGCTCTGCAACACGACAAACTGATCCGTGACCTTCGGGATTGGCTGGATATTCCTGAGGATGACGGTTTGCAAGAGGTGCGTGACAGGGTGGAGGAACTGAAAGCAGACTACAATCGTCTAGTTTCTCAGCAAGAGATGATTGACAAGGAAATCCGTGAGAAGCAGAAACTCCTTGGTGAAACGGAGAATGAGTGTCCCGTGTGTGGTAAGGCTAATGATGTTGAGGCGCAGTATTGCCAGCGTTGCGGCTTCATTCTCAATTATTTCGCCCCTCGTTCGTTCGAGGATCAACGTCTTCGATTGCTCCGATTGAACTGGAGCTCAAGCAAGGAAGTCGGAACCATTCGTTCTCAGTTGGCAAGCGTCAAGAACCAGTTGGTTACAGCAGAAACGGAAGCTGAACGTTTGCAAAACGAACTCAAGGCAAAAGAGGACTTGTTGCAATCCAAGGATGCGGAGGAGGCACTGTCCATTTCTCGTTTGATAAAAGAAGAGGAAGAGTTGAAGCTAACCGAATCTCAACTCAAGAAATCTCAGATGGAGTATGCAGCCTTGAAGCAGCAATATGATGAGGAAAAGAAATATATAGAGGAGGTCAAGAAGAAAGAGAAAGAGGAAGAAGCTAAGCGTTTAGCCACAGAGGAAGAGAAAAGAAAGGCATTCCGTGAATTCACGGTCAATGGGGTGACATTCAAGATGATTCGTGTGGAAGGAGGGCCATTTCAGATGGGCGCCACCAGCGAGCAAGGAAGTGATGCGGGAGGTAGCGAGAAGCCTGTCCACAGCGTGACGCTGAGTGAGTACATGATCGGCGAGACGGAGGTGACGCAGGAACTGTGGAAGGCAGTGATGGGAGGGAATCCATCATCTTATAAAGGTACCAAGAATCCTGTGGAATGTGTGAGTTGGGATGATTGCCAGGAGTTCATTCGAAAACTCAATACCATGACAGGTATTAAGTTTCGCCTTCCCACTGAGGCTGAGTGGGAGTTCGCTGCTCGTGGCGGCAACAAGTCACAAGGATACAAGTACAGTGGAAGCAACGACATCGATGAGGTGGCTTGGTATGATGACAACAGCGGCAATAAGACTCATCCCGTAGGGACTAAGAAGGCCAATGGGTTGGGCATCTATGATATGAGTGGCAACGTTTATGAATGGTGTGCAGACTGGTATGGAGATTATGGTGTATCATCGCAGAAGGATCCAAAAGGACCTGCTCAGGGCTCTTTCCGCGTGCTCCGTGGTGGCAGTTGGTACAACAGCGCCGGGGGCTGCCGTGTGTCGAACCGCTACGGCAGCGAGCCGGTCAGCCGCAACCGCAACCTCGGCTTCCGCCTTGTCCTCTAGTTCTTTTCCCTGAAAAAGAAAACAAATCCCAAAGCCCTTTTCGCCCTGGCTTGGGGGCGAAGCCGCCCGAAATCAAAAAGGGCGGCCGCAACCAAGGCAGGGCGAAAAGGGCAGAGAAAATAAGCCCTATGCAAGTAAAGTTTTTCACTGTTTCTGTGACTCAGAGCGCATTCAGGGCTTCTTTAGTAGGGTATGAAGATTCGTATCTCGAA
>CAMOWU010000059.1 GCA_946628545.1 uncultured Bacteroides sp.
CAATCCACACCTGAAAGCCTCGCATTGTCAATGGCCACCCTCGCATGATCCTCCAGCGTGCCCGTCAGCACCCAATGCGTCTCCTTCCGCACCAGGGGTGGGGTGCCAGCCCCCGAAGTCACCACAGCCGGCAGCGTATGCACCTTGTTCCTTAGCAGCATATACGGAGCCTCCAACCGCAGCGAATAGTCGTAACCACCCGTCCGCTCATTCCAGGCCGGCATCTGTTCCTCACATACGTAGAACCTCCCGAACAGCTCGTCATCGCAGAAGTCACCCACCATGAAATGCACCGCCTCCGCCAGCGAGAACGACAATTCAATGTAGTCATCCTCCATCAGCTTGAACACGCGCTTGGAAGAGGGGGTGATGAGGACGGACTGGAACACGTCCTGTCCCCTCATGATGTCTATGTATGCGGATTGTCTCTCTCTCATGACCATCTCCTCTCTTTTGGTGTGCTTCCTCTGTCCGTCGGGTCGGGCTCTGTCACCTTCAATGTAAACTTAGCCAATCTCCCGTTGAACTGAGTGAACTGGCTGCACGATTGATAAATCAACCTGTAATAATCATTCGCCCTTTCAGCGATCCATAGTGTGAAACTGCCATTGCGAAATACCGTCCCCAAAGCGTCTATGCGATGGTTGAACTGCGCCTGAGTGCTTGCCTTGACGTAGAAAACGAGTGTCAGGTCTCTCTCGTCCACCTTGGCATCCCTGGTAATCACCTGCGTACCGTCATCAAGCCTCGTCTTGTTCGACACGAAAGGTTTCAGAGGCGCAAAAGCCATCAACTGCGACACAGATGTATCTGGGAGAACAACACCCCACTCTGCAAAAGCATCCAGGTTATTAATCTTGCATCTTGCGTTCATGTCAGTATCCTCGCTGTTTCGTCGTTGTTGTACTCTATCTCACAATCATCGCCTATCTTCACTACAAGCAGTACGGCGTAGTTCGTGGCTCTCACCCTCGCTTTTCCTCCGTGCATGACTATCAGCTTATATACCGTGTCCGTGCCACTGTAAGTGAGGTTAGCGACAGTATCGCCGATGACCGCTATGTTCTTCGGGTTGTTCACCCGGATCTCCCCAGCGTCAATGTTGATGGGGTGCTTGCCAACGATGCTATCTTTTATCTCTCGCCACATCCTCAGAGAAGGAAACAGCTTCTCCTCACAAAACTCCCTACCCTGGGGAGTGAACAGCATCCACGCAAGAGTGCTCCAGTCCGAAGCCTTGCCCGACTTGCTGCAGGCACCCTGCGCAATGGCCTCTTTCATAATGTCTTTCGGTGTCATAAGTTGCTGGTGTTGGTTTCTATCTTCGCAAGCCGCTCGTTCATCACAGGCAGCTCGTTCGTGTTCTTCTCAATCCTCGCCAGGTGCGACACTGCCACACCCTGCAAGTCAACCATCTGCCTCATACCCTCAGCCATTGAGGCGGTGTTGGCGCAGATGGCAGCGTTGCCCTCCACAATCAGCCCGAGTCGCTCACCGATCACGGAAGTCTGAATCTGGATGGCGGCGAAACGGCCACTCAGCTCGTCACCCGTCTCCTGGCTCATCGTCTGGAAACGACCTGAAGAGCCCTCCTCCTCCGATGATTCGCCCGACAAGAGGCTGTCAGCCCAGCCGAACTGGCGGTCAAGGTCCTGCTGAAGCCTCTCAGCCATGCCCATCACATAGTCCTGCTCCCAAGGCGAAAGCACGCTGTCTGCATAGAACTCCTGCAGTTTGGCGCGTATCTTCTCCATAGCGTCGCTGGCTTGAAGGGCCGACTTGATACTCTCCGTCACCATCTGCCTCATCATCTTCTTCACGGTATCCTTCGCTGCCTCAGCACGGCTCTCACCGCTGGCCCACGCTTCTGCATAGGCACTTGCGAAATTCTCTATGGCCTGTTGCACGTTCTCGCCGAAGATGGCGTCCAAGGCGGAATCTCGGAGAGCCTCAATATCGCTCTCCAATTCATGGATCTTCTTCCCCCACTCCTCTATCCTGCCATGGTCGGTGTTCTTCTTGTCTCTTTCCTCCTGGATCTGCTGCTGGATGAGGGTAATCTGCTGTTGCTTCGCCTCTATCTCAATGTCAATATTCTTGGACTTGACAGTGGAATACGTCATCGACACAGCCTTCTCCAAGTCAGAATAACTCTCCTCGATGGTATCTATCTGCTTCTGCAGCTCCTTGATTCTCCGCTCGTGCTTACGGTCTATCATACCCGTCAATGCTGTGTTCAGCGTCGAGAGGGCCGACACTGCACTCATAGCACCACCCACAAAGTCACCGCTCATAATCTGCCCAGTTGCCTGTGCACCCTGCCCAAGAGCACCCACCATATCCATCGCATTGTCAAAGTCTTCCGTGTCGAAACCAAGCACACCACCCAACTGGTTGCCAAGTTCTTTCACCGCAGGGGTGAACTTTGCCACTGCATCGCCGATACCGCTGATGCCGCCAGCCAAGTCTCCCTCCTTCAACTTCTGGACGGCATCCTTGATGTCATTGGAGAAAGTCAGCCAAGGGGATCGCTCACCCAACTCACCTTTGAGCTGGCGAATAGCGTCAGTGAGATCCTTGATGTTGATTTCGCCGTTCTTCACGCGCTCGATGTCAGCGTCAGTGAAGCCAAGTCCCTTGAGATCGTCTATCGTCACACCTGAAGTGTCCGTGCCACCCGTGTCGGCAGTCTTACGCCCCTGCATGAACTTGATGAACGTCTCGTACTTGTCGATAACCTTCTGGATTTCTTTGACGCTCTTCTTGCTTGCATCTGCGAAAAGGTCTGCCATCGCTTGTGTGGCATAACCGAACTTCTCGTTCAGGGCGTCTATCTCTGCTCTCTCCTGCGCGGCGAAGGATAGTCTCTCGCCCTCCGTCCTGGCTTTTTCTCGTAGGCTGGCATACTTGCTGTGGATAGCAGTCAGTCGCTCTTGGTACGATCCGTAAGTGATGAGATAATCCTCCATAGCGGCTTTCTCCTTGTCGGCAGCTGCTTGCCTTCGTTCTTCAAGCGCACGCTCATAGATAGCATTCTCAGCGGTAATACGGCCGGTAAAAATCTTCACTTCCTCCTCGGTGAGGGTAGCACTATCGCCCTGAGCGGCTTTCTTCTTCTCCAGCAGTTCTGCCTGCTCACGGTCTATCTCTTTCAACTCGCGCTCATGCGACAACATCATCTGGCGCAGGGTTCGCTCGTCTTCTTCCTCTGTGGCTTCAGCGTCAGCGTCCTCGCGTTCACGACGGGCTTTCTCGAGGGCTTCCAGATACGCCTTGTTTGCTCGCTCCAAGGCTTCAGCCTCGGCTTTCGGGTCTTTCTTCGGTGTGCTGCCAGAAGGCTTATTGTCATCATTTCCGGCAAGGAGACCTGATGGTATCTTCGACTTGGTTTCCTGTACATGGTCCAGAGCTTCATCCCATTTCTTAGAATAAAAATCCACCTCTTCATCATACCCGACCTTAAGTTCCCTATTTAGTTTTTGGGCTTGCGAATTACGGTATTTGTTGACGGCATCGATTTCTTCTTTTGTCAAATTATCTACTGTAGTATGTCCACCCATTCCTCCAAGGCTTACTGTCCGTGTACGCTGGTCATTCGTCCTCACACCGGCGGCTCTGGCTTCTTCATCAGTTATCAAGTCGTTTGCTTTCACGGCAGAGTAGAAGTCTCCTGTCCCACGACTCTTGATTCTGTGTTCCCATTTTTCCGCCCTGTTCTGTATGGCTTTCTTATACAGGTCGCTGTATGCCTCTGCCTCTGCGACCGCTTTCAGGGCGGCGATGACCTGTGGTGCCATATCTACAAGCACTCTTTCAGCATCGGACACAGACCCTACTTTCAAGCCGAGTTCCTTGAAGGCATTGGTGTTGTCCTTGACCCACTTGTTCTTTTCCTGGTCAGATTTAAGTCTATTCCATTGGTGCTGCAAGGACCTGAACTTGGCTTCGGTATTTCCTGTGGCCTCTCCGATAGCCTTGTGCATCTCCTCCTGCTGTTTCCTGAGTTTTTCCGCCTCTTCGGCCTGTTTTTTCTGTGCTTCCGTAGCTTTCTTTGTACCGAGAGTAAAAGCCGCCAATGCACCTACAACTGTTAGAAGAGCAACAGCGAGAAGGATGTACGGATTCGCCATTGCCACTCGATTGAACGCCGCTTGTGCAATAGTTGCAGCTTTGGTAACAATCACACCTCCTCCCTCTACAGATGATCTGATAGCAATAGCGGTGGCTGCTGCCGCCTCCTGCATACGTCTGATACCCAGCATCACCGCGCTCTGCTTCTGCAGGTTGTTCTGAACGACCGACAGTGCATTACTGATGGCGAGTGAGGCCTGCAGTTTGGTCTGGATATCCATCAGAGTTTCTTCGTTCACGCCAAGCATGGCAAGTACACCTTGCGTAGCTCCTGCTGTCGAAGTTACCATGTTAAGGCCACCAGCAAGAGCGTCAAAATTCTGAGTGTCACTAGCTACACCCCTGATGGCTGTGTTTGTGTCGTCCATTGTGTCACGGAGATTTCCAGCCTTCTGGGTCAATTCCTCTATCTTCCGCTCAAGTTCCTGACCACGCGCGCTTCTTTGTTCTTCATCCGTCATGCTGCGGTATTCAATCGTGACACGATTGAGTTCCTCTGTCAGCTGTCGCAACTGCATCCGGATAGTAGCGTTGCTCCCATCCTCTGCATTCTTCTTCTTTTTCAGAAGTTCCTCATTGAGACGCCTCATCTCCTCCGACTGGGCACCATAGGCTTCCGACAATTCATCGATAGCCTTGCTCTGTGCCTCATTTTCTGCCTTGAGTTTGGAAATGGAAGCCAACTGCTCATCGATTACTGATTTCAACTCACGCACGGCATCCGCGTCCTGGCTGAAAGCATCGTCTATCCGCTTGCCCTCAGCCACAGCATTGTCACCGACTTGGCTTAAGGCATCACCAAGGCGCTTCGCATCCTTCTCAGCCTCACTCGTGTCAAGCCGAGCCGTAAAATCTATCGATCCGTTCTCCTCGCTCATCTTACAAACTCTTCTTCGTCGTTATCCTTGAAATTGTCAGGATTGTTCGCGTCCAGACGCTCGTCCCATTTCTCTTCCTTGTCGCCATACATCGGAGTAGCCGAAGTGTACATGATGCAGTTCAAGTAACTCATGTCCCACAACACATGATCAACAGTCGTGCCGAAATTCTTCGACCAACCGATTATCACTCCCCAGATGCTGTCACCACTTCCCTTGTGCTTCGCAACAGATTCGCCACGCTCAGGGAAGTGGTAAGACCGAAAAAATCCACCACCTCCGAATAAAAGAACAAACGCTGGGCCAATTCACGCAGCTGAGAAGGGGTAAAATCTTCCAACAGTATCTCTGCCAAATAATCAATTTCAGCGACTTTCTCGGTCACGGTGGACAATGTATCAAACCGACCGAGCAAACGACGCCAAAAGCACTTCTTCGCGCTCCTGCGGGTTGTTTCCACCATGCGGCCTTCCTTGATACGCTTCGCCCCTAAAATAAGCGTGGCGACTATCTGGCCGACCACCTTGCATCCACTCGCCGTTCGCAACACCTCAGTCAGCACATTGCCTTTCCCGTCAATCGGAGGCAGATCCGAACACAAAGCAGACACCATAATCAGCGTCGCTGGAGAAGGATGGTTCACCGGATAATCCACACCCCGCAGCCTTACCTTCCCTACTGGTTGCTGAAGAATAGCGTCTGCCACCTGCTGCTCTATTGTCTTTGCTGTAATTCTCTCCATAATACGGTAACGTGAGAATAATTGGTCGGCTTGCAGGAATCGAACCTGCATTTCCGCAATGGCTAATATGCGGTGTCCTTGCCTATTAGACGAAAGCCATCAGAGATTAGCTGCCTGCTTGTGCAGCAGCCTGCTTCGTGAACTTGATGTACCAGTAGTCCTGTGCGCCGAAGAGGATATCAAACTCGATATCGGCGTAGTTGCCTTCCTCCTCGCTCCAGCCGGGCTTGTACGAGATGTTGGTCAGTGGTGCCTTGATGCCACGTGCGCCAACGTTCTTGGGTGTCAGCTTCACACTCCAGTCACCATCCACAATGTGGGTTTTTACCTGGCTCTCGTTGCTTGACTCCGAAGTGGCGATGCCGAGCAGCACTTCCAGCGTGTTGGTTGGCTCGATCACACGGGTCTTCAGCGTGAAACCACCTTCCTGTGTTTCCTTCGCCACTGTGTGTCCACCGGTGCTCTTGGCCTCAAGCACGTCACCGTCCGAAGGTTCCAAGGTTGTCGATCTATCCTTGATGGTACCAATGCTCGTCAGAGAGGCAGACATAGCGTCATCCGCTCCAGTCTTGCCAATCTCTATCTCGCACTCGCTCCATGCCATGATAACTTTGCTCATATTCTTCTGCTTTTTTGATGTTAGTCTTTAATCTCGCCGTCAAACAACTCATAGGCCAGTCTGACGACGACAAAATGCTGATGGATGTATGGCTCCTCCTCCGTGTAGATCGTCTGCTGAAGACGGAAGTTGTAGCACATTTCACTCGCCCTGACACGCTCAAACCACTCCTGAGCCGCAGCCTCCAACTGCTCCGTCCGTCCGCTGTCCTCCACAAGCACACCGTTTCCCCAAGGGTCAATGTCCGGAACCCAGATATTCACCGTTACCACTCCCGTCTGGACCTGACCAGCCAAACCGGTCGTGAACCGAACCTCAGCATCCTCAAGCTGGCTGTCACGAGGACGCATACCAGCTCTATAGACACCACCCGAAATCATCGCCGAAAGTGTGCTGTCCACCAAGAGCCGGTATATATCGCCCTGAATCTGTCTGCTTGTTCTTGCCATAATGGTCAATGGTCAATGTTCAACGGTCAGCGCTATTGCAATCCGAGTTGTTTTAGCATCTGAGGAACGAGTTGTCGTGCCAATAGTTCCGCGCTGTCAATCACGTCATAACCGCGTGCAGCAGCATACTTGGCGTGCCTCATCTCTGTCACGTACTCCGCGTATCTCATGCCGGCCACCACAATCAGGCAAATGCCCTTCGGGTACTGCGACACGAGGCTCTCAGCGTATTCACGTCCTTGCGCCGCACCCTCCGTACCGCCTTTTATAGGCTCGAAGCGGCTCTCATTCACGATCTCACCGTCAACCGACACCACGTAGCCGATACTGCTCCGAAGGTTGCCCGTCCAGTCGATGTAATTCGGCTGGTGTGGCGGTATCTTGGGAAGGTCGTTGTAGTCTGCCACATTCGGTGACGGAAGGTTCCGCGCATGGTTCACGCACTGCTCGCCAATGTAGCAGAGACGCGAGACAAGCACCTGCTCCATTCGTTTGATACGCTCAACGATGTAGGAGGTGATCTTGCTCTTCGGGGTGTTCAGCGTGATGGGCATAGCCTAAACGATAATCTTCACCTCACAGACGGCTTCCAGTGGTTCCACCGACAGCACGGAGAACTCGCCTACCGTATTGCCGCCCATGTCCTTCAGCCGGATCTGCTCGCTGTCGAAAGGCCGCTCCTCTATCAGCACCGTGTACGATGCCTGGGTGTAGTGCTGCCCGGTCGAGACACCGAGGTTGTTGTGGCTGTTCGGAATGTACTGGCAGGGTACCGGGTCGCTCCATGCGACTGCGGTCGGCTTCGAGGGATGTCCCGTTGTCGGGTCGATGCCCCCGGCCTTCTTCGTCTTGGTCTCGATGGTGCCGTTCTGGATAATCATAGCCGCTTGCCTTTATAGCCGTAAATGGTTTTCGGAGCGTTCTCGTCCTCCTGTTCATCATAGAGTCCCTGCGCCCTATTGCGAAGACCTGTACGCTGCTCGTCGGTAAACGAGTATGACTGGCCTCCCTGAGTGATATTCGGCGCGTAAGAGAGCCACAACAAAATGTCTGCACGGCAAAGGCTGAATGCCTTGCTGATGAGAACTGTCGCTGTTGCCTCGCTGTCCAGGGCAATTCCCCTCCGCGCCGCTATCTCCTCTATGGTGCGGGATGGGACGGGATAGGAATTGATACCTTTCAGTGCATCGAGAACAGTAGCCATACCTGTATCGTATTAGTCCCAGTTCTGGGCGTCTGTCCTCACGTAGATGTTCCGGTAAGCCGAGTCGAACACAGGAACGGCGTCGGCCTGGCCGATGGTCACCTCGCTCAGAGGCTCCACAGTGCCGTACTTCTTCACAACGGTATGCGCACGCTCGGCACGCAGGATCAGCTCGTTGTTCTCACGGAGGATATCGTACTGGGTGGTACCCAGACGCTCGCTCTCGGAGAGAATCATACGGCGGTCGGCAAACGGATTGCCCGAAGTCGATGTGCCGTCGGAGAACTCACGGGTGATGGTCTGGTCGATGACCCTCAGCTGGATACCGTTCAGCCAGGCCTGCTTGGCAAGCATCTGGTTCACAGCCGCCAGGTCGGGAGTCTGAGAGATACCCACAGCGTTGGCGAGGTAAGAGGCACAGGCCTTGATGATCTGCTCAGCGGAGCAGATGTGATACAGCTCTTCCAAGTTGATGAAAGCGAACTTGGGATTCAGGCTGTTGTCCTTGGCGTGCTTCACGAGAGCGGCGAGGTCGCCGATGACATCTGCGCTCGCAGAGTCGGACCAGTCGGTCGTAGTCTTCTTCTTCTGGAAGTCGTCCACGTCATAGTCCAGGTCGAACTCGTTGGCGTAGGTCGCGTTGTTGGTCGTGGTGAAAGCGAGCTTGCCGGCATTGGAGGCCAACGCCCATGCGATGAACTCCAACTCGGACTGAACGCCGGTGAAGCAGAAGTCCACGTCCTCGCCCCAGTACTGCACCAGCTTGGCGGCATCCTCGTCCTGGGCGAAAGCAAGCTCTGTCTGGTACTCCTTGATCTCCGAACGCGTCATCTCACGGCTGATCGAGATGAAGGGGATGTCTCCCTTCGCACTCTCGAACACGGGACGGCGCTTACGGATGATGGTGCCGTTGTCGGTGTGAAGGTCGGCGGCCACGTTGCGCTTCGCAATCTGGTTGCCCAAAGTGCGCCAGATGAAGCCATTCACCTTCTTCACGGGGAAGTGGGTGCCGAAAAGGAATGGCTTCGCGTCCACTGTGTTCAGACGCGCCTGTACCATCTGTCTGGTAAGACCCTGTATAAGGGTGTTAGTGATTGTTGCCATAGTCTATGCGTCTGCGTTTTAATAGTTGATGATACCTGTCAGGACGGAAGCGATGGCGGAAGGAAGAGGATTGCCCTTCGTCACACCAATCAGCCAGGCGTCCACGTCAAGATTCCTGCCTTGGCCGACGGGCTTGCCCGTGCCGGTCAGGGCGAACGGGACATACTTGAACTCCGAACCGCTCGCACCAGCGGTCTTGGCCTGCATGATCTGGTCACCTGCCGAGGCGGCCGTGCCCAGTGTCGTGCCAACAGTCAGAGCGTCGTAAGAGGCATTCGACGTGTCGATGGCCGTGATGGCGTATGCCTTGGCGTTGGTCGTCAGCATGATCACGTCGCCGACCTTGAAAGGATGACCCTTCGCCACCTTGTACTCCGTGGCGGAGTTCGTCGCATCTGCAGTGAGCGTCGCACGCTTCACCACATGGCAGATGCCGTCCACCGGAGCGGAGATGACCGTGCCCTCAGGAAGGAAGTCACAGCCCAGCTCGGTCACGTTGACCGACACACCGCCGCGCACATCTGCTACTTTGTGCATAAAGACACGTGGTGTACTGGTGTCCTTACGTCTTGTTACTGTCATTGACATTTCAATCTCTGGTTTTGATGATTACACAATCAGAACGGCTGGCCGTCTGCGGAGGACTTGCCACTCCTCATGGCTATGGCAGCCTCCTGCTCCTTGGTCAGTTCGTCCCCTTTGGCGCCGGTACCGCCACTTGCGTCCGGCCTGCCGAAAACAGCGCCTTTGGCACTCGTCTCCTTCGTGATGTCGCTCACCTCGGTCTCTACCTCGCTCTTCAGCGTGGCGAACTCCTCGTCCGTGAGTTTGTCAACACTGATGCGGGAATAACCTTTGCGTAGCGACAAGGGAAGTTTGGCAATGATGCCTTCAAGCTCTGCCCTTCGGCTGGCAGTGGTACGCTCGCCCTCCATCTTGTTCAGACGCTCGGTCAACTGCCTGTTGCTGTCGATGAGTGCCTTCGCCCATGCCGGAGTCTCGCCGTCCCCTGTCTTGGTTTCTGTAGTGGTAGTGGTCGTGGTCTGCTCCGTCGCCTTCACCACCTTCTCACCGTCCTTCAGACCGTACTTCTTCTCGTAGTTCAGCACGGCTGTCTTCTGGGTGTTGGTGGCACGGCTGTCGCCGTAGGCCTCGATCACGTCGATGTAGTCCTTGGTCACCCCCTCCACCGCGGTTGCGACCTCTTCTTCTGTCGTGACAGTCTTCGCCAGCATCGCGGCTATCCTGTCCAGAATGTCTGCATTGACCCCCGTAAACTTGGCTTTCAATGCCGCTAAAATCTTTTCTTTCATCTGATGACTTGATTGGTTCTCTTGTTAACGCCCCAAAGTTACACAATAATTTTGAAATGATTACAATATAATCACATAAAATTTCCCAAACCCGCATTTTTCTCTTTCCCACCACGAAAATTTGTAAATAATCGACGGATTGTATATATTTGCATCTACTTCCGATTATCCCGCAATAACATATAGCTACAGTCAATCCCGTCACTCGTATTTCTACTTTTTAATGAAGAATACTCTTTTTCCGTATAAATCCACTTTAACTTCTACCGCCTATGAATAATCCTATAGACTCCGCCGTCAAGAAAATGCTAAATGACGCTCTCGGGAAACTGGAAACAGTTCTTGATAGTGATGTCTTGTGCTATTACGGCCCTTTAGCCAATGGCAACGAGAACCTTATGCTTCAAATCGTCGAAGAGTTGGCCCATGATAGCAAAAACATTTCTAAAAACGGACACGATCAGTTGGCAATTCTTCTTACTACAACAGGTGGCAGTGCTACGGCAGTGGAAAGATATGTCAATATTATTCGGCAGCATTATCAAAAAGTCATTTTCATTGTGCCAGATTATGCTTATTCAGCAGGTACTATCTTCTGCATGAGCGGTGACGATATATGGATGGACTATTTCTCCGTTCTCGGGCCTATTGACCCACAAGTTCCCAACAAAGAGGGAAAATACGTCCCTGCTTTGGGATATCTTGACAAAATCAGCGAACTCATCGACAGGGCCCGTAAGGGAATTATATCTCAAGCAGAGTTCTTGATTCTTAAAGATTTTGATTTGGCAGAACTTCGTCAATACGAGCAGGCAAAAGAATTAACTATTGAGCTCTTGAAGAAATGGCTGGTAAAGTATAAATTCAAAAATTGGGTCATACATAGTACCACACGGACCCCCGTAACGGCAGCGGACAAAGATACGAGAGCAAAAGAAATTGCAAGTAAACTCAGTGACAACAACGAATGGAAATCTCACGGGAGACCAATAAGCATTGAAGAACTGAAGAAAATGAAACTCCAAATCAAAGATTTTAGCTCAATGCCTAATGAACGAGAGGCCATTCGTAATTATTATAATCTCCTCGAAGAATTCATCCGAAAATACAACGCACAACTTTTTATCCACACAAGAAAATTCATGTGACATGAGTAACTTAGAAAAAGACTACACAGACGTATTAGCAGTTTGCGAGAGCTCATTTTCTGAAGACAAAAACTATGAAACCTTGGAAAAAGCACTGAATGATTTTAATGACATGGTTGCTAAAGGTATAACAACGCCCAGAGGGTACACCCTCCAGACTGTCAACGAGAATGAGCTATCTTTTAATCTTTCCAATCTTTAACACTCCCAACTACACTTACCCTTCCCAGTCGCTTTCATGGTGACTGGGATTTGTTTTTTCCGCTTCCCTCCATTCATCCTTCTTCTCCCATCGCCTTTATAAAGTTCTCGTAATTGCACTTTTGCCCGCTGACCACATAGCCTTCACACTCCTGCATCCATTCGCAGAATTTCTCCACTGCCTTGTCGTATCCTGCCATGTAGGCATCCTGCAGATCATATCCCGTGAACTCCTTGAGCCTCATCCGCTCATGCATCGAGTAGTTAGGGTTCACACCCAACGCCCTCACTTGTTGCTCGGCATATTCTTGCGCGTTGTTCATTTTTGCTGATTTTTATTTGGCTTCTATCTGAATTTGTTGTATTTTTGTAAAAAAACTAACGCAATGGCACAAAAAGAGGACAATTCTATTGATGGAAATGCAATCATACGGCATTTCAGCCCTTCATGTTGTACAAGATGCAGACATTTTAACGGTATAGAGAAAGGCACATGTGCTGCTTATCCTAACGGCATTCCGTCGAGGTTTGCTGATTTAATTACTGGAGTTAACGCCAACCAACAAGAAATACACACATCCGTGGAAAAAGATCAAGTCGGGAACTATGTGTGGGATTTCATTTAAAAATCTTACAGTAATTGACTTTCAAGACCGCACAAAGTGCTTCCATATTCAGATGTTGGAAATTCAGGAGACAATCTGTGTATTCTTTGCTGTTCATATTCTTCATCTGCTTCTCTATCTGATCTCCGCACTCTTTGTGCAACTTGATTATTTCCTCTTTGCTCATTCTTATAGTTTCTGATGTCACACGTGCTTCATATTTACCCAAACGAGATACAGCGACAATAAGTCTCATGTCATTATTGATAACAAAAGAAATATCCTCTGGCGACAGTGGTTCGTTGATATGATTGTGGAACAAAGCCCCTCCCTTAAACAATCTCCGTTCGTCACCATTAAAAACCACTTCCCCTCGTCCTCCAATCTTGTGATAAACCCTACCGTCGGAAAGTTCCACATACGCCTCCTCATGGGTGAAGTTCTGGCTCAGTTCCTGAAGTCTCTTCATCATGTCATCGTGTGATATATCAACAAATCGACCGACCTTATCCGGAGCAGGAACCATATTTCCACTTGTTAAATCCTCAGTAGTTTTAATTCCGCCTTCTTTTAGTAAGAAATTCACTTCTGCCTTACTTATCAAACCTTCGTTCTCCCTCATCCAAACTGGCACACTCTTCGCTCTCGCTATCCTCCCCTCATTTTCCCTCATCCACTCCTTGAACCCCTCGGGAACGTCTTTCACCTCATTCACGCTCTCGCCATCCACGGCCTCGCCAGCCAGCATCTTCCGCGTGTCCTCCGCTATCTCCTCGTCAGTCTTCAAGATCGACGTCGCGTAGCAACGGCAGTGGGGATGCCACCCCGTGAACTTGAAGTCCTTCGGGTACCTGCCCTGAAGCTTGTCACACATGTCCTCGAACTTGTGAGGTTTCCCGTCCTTCCCCTTGCACGTGTGGTTGCCCGACAGGTGTATCTCCTGGCCCACCACGAAGTCCATCTTCTGCCAACGCTCATGATCCGCCGTGCGGTAAGCCGTGTTGCACTCCGTTGCCGCCAGCCTCCTCGCGTTCTTGTACGACGAGCGATAGACACCGCGCCCGGGGTGATAATCCTTCGCCCGCTTCGACAGGTGCAGGATACCGTGCTCGTCCCTCACCCTGCGGAACAGCATGTCGGGATGCTGCAGGTACTGCTGAAGGTCACGAGCCATCTGGTCTGCCGACAGACCGCCCCTCAGACCGAGGTCGATGCCCATCTCTATCTCGTCCTTGAACTCGTCCGTGTACTTCCAAACCCGGTCAGAGAGCGTCAGACCGTTTTCCTTGCGCTTGACGAACGCCTCACGGGCCGCGTCGTTGTTGCTGAAGTAACGGCGGTACTGCGCCTGGGTCAGCCTCCCGACGTTCTTGCCGAACACACGCTTGGCCAGCTCGTTGTTCTTGTTGTTCGCCAGCGTCCACTCGCTCTCCACACCGTTCACCATGCACACCTCCAAAGCCTTGCCAAGTTGCTTCACCAACCTGTCCACACGACGAGCCGTCAGCGGATAGTCCTTGAAATCCAACGGACGCTCCGAGTCGAAACCACCGATGCTCACACCAATAGCAGCGGCCTCACGGGTCGCCGACTTGTAAATCTCGTCTATCTGCCACAGCAGCTCCTGGATGAACTGCAGGTGCCTGCGGTCGTACTTGTTCTCCGGCTTTGGCATGGTCAAGGGTCAAAAATGCGATTGAGCGAGTGCAAAGTCAATGCTCAATGGTCAATGGTCAATGCTCAATGAAAAACTTACTCCGTCAGCGAAAACGCGTCCAGCGTGCTTTCCTGTGTGATTTCCTCCAGCGTCTTGTCCACATCATCCGAGCGGCCGAACTCCTCTATCGACTCCCGCTGGCTCATGATGGGCTTACCGCCGTTAGCCGTCATCAGGTTCGTGATGGTGTCTTTCTCCTCCGTGATGGTGAACGGCGTGATGACATTCTCCACCGGCAAAGCGTCGATGGCTTCATGGTATGACTCGCCCAAGGCCACCTTCAGGAACGCCTTCACCACATTCACCTCCCTGTCGAAGAACTCCAGCAGACGACCGCTCTCGTCCTTCACCTTCAACTGGGCGTCGATGAACAGCTGCTTCCGGCTCTCACCGCTCATGGGCGTGGCCTTCATGCTCTCATAGCTCCAGTCAGGCAACTGCAACTGAGTGAAGAATGACTGACGCAGCTCCGTGATGTGGAACTTCAGGTTCTCGATGGCCTGAGCCCAGGTCACATAACCCGCAGTACTGCCCTTCGGATACTGCAACACCGACCTGAACTCCGATTTCTCGTCACCCTCGCCACCGTAGTCGATCTCCTGGTCAGCAAACACACAGAACAAGGGCTTCGAGTTCTTGCGCAGGTAGTTGCCGTTGCGGCTCACTGCCCACTCCATCTCGAACACAATCTTGCTCGTGTCTTCCCAAATAGGAGTGGAGCGGCACATATACACTCCCGGTATCTTCCCAACCGTGTGTTGCTCCTCCACTGCGGTTTGCCAACCATCGCCCTTGTCGATCCACTTGTAATGACCATCGGCGGTGTAGGTGTCGAAGTATGTCACTCGCTTGTCGCCCACCATACGGCGGTACTCAATGGAAAAGGCGATCATATCGCCGTACTCGTCGAACAGCGGATACAGGCTGTCGCCCAGCATCGGGGAATAGTTCCTGCAACGCAACTTAATCGGACTCCTGAAGCCGTAGAGGCTGTTGGGTTGCTCCACTGCGTACCACAGCGTCAGCACCTCGCAACCAGCGAACAGCATGTTCAAGCGCTCCACGTTCACACTGTCGATCCTGTTGCGCATGAAAATCCTCTCCAGATACCTCCCCACTTCCTTCTGACGTTCAGTATCGGGCGTATAGACGCGCTTCACAGGCGTGCCACAGCACAACTCGCTCATACGTCTCACCGCCAGCTGCTGAAGGTTGTACGTGATACGTGTCACATGGTCTATCGTTCCGTCATCGTCCACCACGTCGGGGTAAATCGACTTGTTCATGACAGGATGAAGCCTGGGGTCGTACTCCGACTCAAGCCCATTTGGACCGCTCCACGAAGGAACACGTACAGACTTGTTCCTGAGTTCACCGATAATCTCCTTCGCGGCGCGCCCTTTCTTGATGATTTCTCTGATTGATGGCATAATGGTTAATGGTCAATGGTTAATGGTCAATACACTTTCTTCGCCGTCCGAGCCTTGTCTATCGGCTTGAACGGGTTGCTGATGTGGTAGTCAATGGCGTAGCAGAGGACATCGACGTACTCGTCGTGGGGCTTCGACGGAAACCCGCACACCTCGTCCACGAACGACTCGTTCCAGGCACCGCCGACAAGCACCACACGACCGCCCTCAATAGCGGGAGAGGCTGCGTAAAGCCTGGTCTCTTTGCTGTCCTTCGGACTGGGGGTGCTCACCACGTTCAGACCCGACGTCTCCTTCAACTGGTCTATCACGCTCAGGCCGTTCGCCTTCGGCTCGATGCGGATGGTGCTGCGCTTGCCGTAGCCGTGCTCCCGGGCGTACTGCGGGATGAAGCGCAGCAGGTCGGGAAACTTCATGCCAACCTTCTGCGCATGCGTCACGTACAGGTCACCGCCTATCTTGCACGTAGCGATGATGCCCGACGGGTCGTTGCTCGTCTTGTCGGTGTAGGCAGTGTCGAGGAAGAACACCACCGGCTCTCCGTCATACACGCGCCTGAAATCGGCTTCCTTGATGTGCCTGAACCATTCGCGCTTCACGATGTTGCCGCCTATCACCGCGGGACGTTGCTGGTACAAAGCCGCGAACGTCCTCGGACTGCGCGCCTCCACTTCAAGCAGACGCGACAGCGAGTGCCGCTCCTCCCACAGCGCCTCGCCTATCTTCCTCGGGTCCTCTGCCATGCTCGTATCCTCACGGATGGCGGGGATGCTCACCACACGCCACTTCTCGGGCTCTCGCTCCAACAACCTGCCGGCCAGGTCGTCCTCGTGCCAACGGGTCATAATCAGGATCTGCCTCGACTGGTTGTGCAAGCGCGTCAGGAACACGTCCGTGTACCATTCCCACACCCTGTCCCTGTATGTCTGGCTGCCGGCCTCCAAGGCGTCCTTCACTGGGTCGTCGATGATACCGATGTCAACGGGCGTTCCAGTCAACGAGCCGCCAACACCCACGGCCTTGTAGAAACCGCCCTGGCCTACCGTCTCGAACATATCCACCCTGCGCTGGTAAGAACGGGTGCCTCCGTCGGCCAAAACCGTTCCGGGAAACAAGGCACCGTATTCCTCGGTACCCATCAGGCGCTGGATGCTGCGGCTGAACTGCTGGGCGAGGTCTGCGGAATAAGAACAACCCGCTATCTTGACACCAGGATTCACTCCGAACGCCCAGGCGGGGAAACTACGGCTCACAATCTCGCTCTTGCCATGCTGGGGAGGAACGAACAGCATCAAACGGCGGATTCTGCCCTCAAACAACGACTGGCAACTGTCGGCTATCAACTTGTGGAACCACTGCAGACTGTACGAGGGATTGCTGTACAGCAGGAACGCCGACAACCTTCGAGGGGCGAGACTCTTCGACAACTCCGACAGAAGGTCGGCTGTCTTACGCTCTGATGTCGCAACACTCCTCGCCATCACTCTCCCTCCTCCGCTATCTGGCGAAGAACACCAAGCCTGTCTATCTCATCCGCTATCTCCTCCGGACTCCGGCTGTCTGACCGCAACGACACCGACTGCCTCGACTCAATGTACTGCTGGTTCAACCGTCTCCGCTCCTCGTCACTGCAGGCCAGACGGTAGGCGGCCAACTGCAGCGTCGGGTTGTTGCTGTTCACCCAACGGTCAAACAACGTGCTGGTCGCCTTCGCCCTGTTCTCGTCCAATGCCTCTCTTATGCTGTCCGATTTGTCCAGTTCAAGGTCATAGGCGCGCGATTTGCTGAGCTCTGTGTAGTAACCGAAAACATGAGTGAAGCAGACCAGGCCGTTCTCCCTGATCACCTCCACGATGTCCTTCTCATGTTGTTTCCTGGTCTTGCGCATAAACTCTCTTTTTCGCCCAAAATTAAACAAAATGATTGTAATATAATCACTTTACAGCCTAAATTCTTCATCCTAAGCCATAAAAAGCCAACAAAATAGACTTTTTTAACACTAAAGCCCTCAATTTGGCGTCATTTAGCAGATATGGCCTTTGATACATGCTGCTTACATGATTCCTCTGCCACGCTTTCGACGGGCTGTCAGTTGTTCTCCCTTGGCACACTGTTTGTTAGACTATATTGTGGCGGTAACACCGCTGATTAAACGTTTAATTAAATTATTTTCATTATGGCCAAAAAGACCACTTACACCGAGCGTGCAAGGAGTGCGAAAACTGGCAGGTATGTTACCAAGAAATACGCCGAACAGCACCCTAACACAACAGTCATTGAGAAGGACAAGAAAAAGTAGGAAGTGTTTCCATGACTTTTTCTGCCAGGAACCCGATGGCATAAGCGAAGATTTCCTCGCTGTCCTCAGATAGGGATATGCCAGCATTACACATCACGGCGTAGGTTGCGTGGAAAAGCTCGTGAACGAGAAAGCCCACCTCCTGCGCCGTCTTGGGTCTCCCTGGGAGCCAAACAAGAAGACTGTTGAACTTCTTCACATAAACGGTCTTCCCGCATTCTGAGAAAGAGATTTCCTCGACCAACTCATCTATCTCTTCTGCGTCAAAGTAAAGACGCAGCACATCCCTTGTCTGCTGTTCATCACCGTACACCACAAGGATGTCACGGTAAAGCATATCCAAGTGAAGCATCAATCTATTGTCATCCATATCACCCCTCACCTCCTCGCTCCAGCACAAGCATCTCCTCGAAGATAATCTCCTTGCCCATACCGCGGGCGAACAGACGCTCGATCTCGCAACCACGGCTCATCCGCCAACCCTTGCACAGCATGATGCCGTCACAGCCCTTCAGCAGACGAAGGTCGGCAAGCACCGCGTCCTCCCACTTCGCGTAGCCCTTATTCCTCTCGTAGGGATTGACTGGCTCATAGCCCTCTGACCTCAGCAGAATCTCGGCATCCCTGAAACGCGCCTCTGCGGTCTCCTCCTGCCCCGTGATGGGGGCACTGATGTAAATTCTCTCCATAATCATTGCGTTTACTCGTTCTGACAACTAACAACTCTCATACTTCCGCAGCAGGTAGTTCAGGCTGTCAAGCAGACCCTGCTGCACGCCGCTCTTGCTCTCCAAAGACGCATCCGCACGCTCGTCCACGGTGCCAGGGCAGATGAGCTTATACACCGTCACCGGATGCTTCTGGCCTTGACGGTGCAATCTGGCGTTCGCCTGCTGGTAGTGCTCCAGATTCCAGCCGGTGCCGAACCACACGATGTAATGGCCACCATCCTGCATGTTCAGACCGTAGGCCGTGGAGGCCGGATGGGCGAGCAGCACGTCTATCTCACCAGCGTTCCACCGCTCCAGCTGCTCCGCACCCTCATACGCTACCACCTTGTAGCCCTTCAACTTCTTCATGATCCTGGAGATGTCGTGCTTGTACTGGTAGAACACCAGCACACTGCTGCCATTCGCCGCCTCGACGATCTCCAACAACTTGTCCAGCTTCTCATGATGAACCTCATGCACGTTGCGCTCATCGTCATACACGGCGCCGTTGGCGAACTGGCTCAACTTGTTCATCAGTCCCGCCGCGCTGTTGGCCAGGACATTCGATGGCTCGCCGGCGTGGGCATCACGGAACTCCAGCACCTTCTCCCTCTCGAACTTCCTGTAACGCTCCATCGTCGCGGCCGACAGCATCACATCCACCCTGTGGGTCAACAGGTCGGGCAAGGTCAAGTAGTCCTTGGCCTGCATCGACAGACAGATGTCCGAGATCTTATTGCGGATAATTGCCTCACAGCCTTTCTTCGCGCTGCACCGCACGATGATGTTGTTCCACTTGTGGGTCTCGAAATACGTCTCCCTGTATTTGGTCACCGACTTCCCGAGTCTCTCGCCCATGTCCAGGCAATACATCTGAGCCCACAAGTCGATCAGGCCGTTGGGAGCCGGCGTGCCTGTCAAGCCTATCACACGACGGACCGACGGCACTGCGATGCGCATAGCCTTGAAGCGTTCGCTCTTCGAACTCTTGAAACTCGTCAGCTCGTCTATCACCAACACGTCGAACGGCAGCATGCCGCCGTACTTGCCTACCAGCCACACGAAGTTGTCACGGCCGGTCACATACACGTCGGCCTTCTCCTGCAAGGCCATGCAGCGCTGCTTCTCCGTACCCAGCACCTTCACCACCCTGAGGCTCTTCAGGTGCTCCCACTTCTGGGCCTCTGTCGTCCATGTCGTCTCGGCCACCTTCTTCGGGGCCACCACCAACACACGGCTCACCTCGCAGTCGTCCATCA
>CAMOWU010000060.1 GCA_946628545.1 uncultured Bacteroides sp.
GACAAGTACATCAACCAGATAGCCTTCTCAGGCGCCAACGACTTCCTCGACAAATACAAGGAGAACGCCAACGCCATCATCGGACACTTCGGACTGGGTTTCTACTCTTCATTCATGGTCAGCAAGAAGGTGGAGATCATCACCAAGAGCTGGCAAGAGGGCAGCAAGGCCGTGAAATGGTCGTGCGACGGCAGTCCTGAGTTCTCTATCGAAGAGTGCGACAAGGCCGACCGTGGTACTGACATCGTGATGTACATTGACGACGACTGCAAGGAATTTCTCGAGGAGAACAAAATCTCCGACCTTTTGCGCAAGTATTGCCATTTCCTTCCCGTCGAGATCGCTTTCGGCAAGAAGAAGGAATGGAAGGACGGCAAGCAGGTAGATACCGATGAGGACAACATCATCAACGATGTCACTCCATTGTGGACCCGCAAGCCCTCCGACCTGAAAGACGAGGACTACAAGAAGTTCTACTCCGACCTCTACCCCATGAGCGACGAGCCGTTGTTCTGGATCCACCTGAATGTCGATTATCCTTTCCACCTCACAGGTGTGCTCTACTTCCCGAAGGTGAAATCCAACCTCGACCTTCAGAAGAACAAGATCCAGCTCTACAGCAACCAGGTCTTCGTCACTGATTCCGTAGAGGGTATTGTTCCCGACTTCCTCACCCTGCTGCACGGTGTAATCGATTCTCCGGATATTCCATTGAATGTGAGCCGTTCTTATCTGCAGAGCGATGCCAACGTGAAGAAAATCTCAGGCTACATCAGCAAGAAGGTGAGCGATCGCCTGAAGAGCATCTTCACTCAGGACAGAAAAGAGTTTGAGAGCAAATGGGACGACCTGAAGATCTTCATCCACTACGGTATGCTGACCGAGGATGATTTCTACGACCGCGCCAAGCAGTTTGCCTTGCTGAAAGACACAGAAGGCAAATACTTCACATTCGAGGAATACCAGACCCTCATCAAGGATGCCCAGACCGACAAGGAAGGCAACCTCATCTACCTCTATGCCAACAACAAGGATGAGCAGTACAGCTACATAGAGGCCGCCAACAACAAAGGCTACAACGTGCTGTTGCTCAATGGTGAGCTCGACGTGGCAGTCATCGGTCTGCTGGAGCGCAAGTTCGACAAGAGTCGTTTCACTCGTGTTGATGCCGATGTCATCGACCGCCTGATTGTGAAGGACGAAGGGAAGAAAGAAGAACTGGATGCAGAAAAGAAGGAACTGCTCAACACCGTCTTCACCGCCCAGTTGCCTAAGAGCGAAAAGGTGAACTACAACGTGGAAGCACAAGCCCTTGGCGAGAGCCAGTCACCAGTGATCATCACCCAGAGCGAGTACATGCGCCGCATGAAGGACATGGCCCGCATCCAGCCAGGAATGGCATTCTATGGCGAGATGCCCGACATGTACAACCTTGTGCTCAACACCGACCACCGCTTGGTGAAGGCAGTGCTCAGCGACAGCGAGACCGCCATCGGCGACCAACTCAATCCGTTCGACGCAGAGATCCGTGGTCTGACGGCCCGCAAGGATGCCATCAACCAGATGAACAAGGACAAGAAGTACGATGAGATCAGCCAAGAGAGCAAGGATGAGCTGAGCAAGGTGGAATCCGACATTAAGGCCCAGCGCGAACAGCGCAAGGACACCATTGTCAAAGCCACAGCCGACAACAAGGTGGTGAAACAACTCATCGACCTGGCGCTGTTGCAGAACGGACTGCTCAAGGGCGAGGCTCTCAACGACTTCGTGAAGCGCAGCGTGGAACTCATCAAATAAAGGGATTGCCTTTGCATTGCAGCTATCACGTCGCAAAGGATATCCCCTTGTATTCTCCATTCCTTTTCATGATTTGTCCATCATGAATTAGAGTAAAAAAATTACCCATCGTATGGTAGGAACCATTGTGATGGGTGATTTTTTGTTTAGAAATTAACAGGGAAAACCAATTTCATGCAGAGATTTCGTCCCATATTGTAAATACCCTTGTCCTTGAGACGATTGAGATGGTTGACGTAGGCCCTGTTGAAGATGTTGTGGCATGAAAGATAGCATGCCATCAATTTCTTGCCTCTCGATAGGATGTCTGTACCAACTGTGAAATTGACCAAAGTGTAGCTCGGTGTCTCCGTCTCGGTCTGTTCCAACTGATAGTAATGATTCTGCTTGAGATTGACATCCACCTCCACCTCGGCGAACATATTCCGAACAGCCCTGCTACGTCCCTTGATATCGTAATGCAGCGTGGACACCCATCTTGGCGCTGGTGTGAGCGGCAAGTACTTGCTTTCATCGGGTTGGTGCAACTGTACACTGTTGACGTAGGAGAAATTGTTTTCCCAATGCAGATGCTTGATGGGATGTAAGATGATGGTGGCTTCCCCTCCAAGAACACGCGCATCGCCCTGGGTGTAGCAATAGACAGGCACGTTGTCCATCAACTCACCATTCTTCTGGGCATAGATATAGTTGTCGATACTATTGGCAAAAAGCGCCAGGCTGGCTGAAAACAATTCTGTGGAATAGTCGATTCCGGCATCGAACTGCCAACTGAACTCAGGTCTGAGCTGCGAGTCGCCCTTCTCATATCTAAAGGTACCCTCATGTTCTCCATTACTTCCCAACTCGCTGAGATTAGGGGCGCGGAAACCTCTTGCTATGTTCAGGCGCAAGTCAAGGTTGTCCGTAAGGTTATAAGTCGCTCCTATACTCCCCGTCACTCCATTGAGATTGCGGCTGAAAGCGCTGAACACGTCTTCTGTGGCTTTACTGGAAAGATGGCGGTTGTCGAATCGGATTCCACCACTGAGATGCAGTCGGCCTACGTCTTTACTGACGGTGGCACATATACCTGCGTCAAAAAGGTTGTAGTCGGGAATGAGGTGTTCCTCACCGCGGTTGTTGTTCTGCTGCCACATACCCCCTACTCCGATGTTGTACTTCCAACCATTGATTTCAGGAGAGACATAACGAACATCGTAACTGATGGTATGAAGCAACATCGACAATCCGCATTCGTCTGCCTCCTCAAATTCCTTACGGCTGTTGCGTTGATAACCGACAATGGCCTTGAGACTACCGTCACCGATGTTGACGGCATTGTCGAACACGGCTTTGAAATGCTTGATGCGTTGAAATGGCTGTTCTTCTTCCTCTTCCACTATGCCTGGCCGATTAGAATAAATAGAGACTTGGAGGAAGGAGTGTCCCCAGCCTTTTTGCAGTCCGGCCATAGCACTGAGAGATTGTTCTCGGTACTGTGAGTTGTGGACGGTATGATTAAGGCTGTTGGAATACTCACCAGCCCATTTTCCACTGCCACGCATGTTCCAAACAAAACCATTGTGGTGGCCTGCCATGCGAAGAGAAAGGTCTTTCAGGTCGTTATTGGTCTGATAGCCCGTGGACAGCTCTCCTTTCAACTCTCCCGACAAGAGCGGGGGGGCGTCGTGAAAGATGATCACACCAGCCATAGCGTCCGAACCGTACATCAGAGATGCAGGTCCCTTAAGTACTTCTACAGAGTTGACGGCATGATCGTCGATTTCTATGCCGTGCTCGTCGCCCCATTGCTGTCCTTCCTGCCTGACACCGTCGCAGACCAACAAGAGGCGATTGTAGCCCAATCCGCGTATCACAGGCTTAGAAATGCCGGTGCCTGTAGTGATTTGGGAGATGCCGGGGTCGTGTGCAATGGCATCAATGACATTTGTGGAGAAATGCGACTCCAACTGCACCGGCGACATCACTGACACCGGTGCGGGGAGTTCCTTGACACGGATCTTACCAGTTAGTCCCGTCACGGTCACTTCATGAAGATGGAGGCATGTGTCGATATCTTGCTCCTGTGCATGGGCCACACAGCCCATAGACAAAAAAGAAAAGAATAATATGGTTGTTTTCATTGAACTTACAAAAAAAAGATGAAACTATACACCTATTCATAATAGCTTAAGCTACACATTCGTAGCCGAATGCGCAAGCAAGCATGGAACAAGTGCAAAATAGAAAAATGAAAATCAACCAAAAGCAGGAGGTGCCCTTAGGGAAAAATACTGGACCTCAGTAAGATAAAGGTGTACAGGAGTACATGCGAAAGAACTGGGTTCAGTATGCAAGTAGGCGATGAACAGCATCATTTCAGCCACAGTGAAAGGCACGGACTGAAACTGGCATATCAAACAGTTGTCGATGGACAAGGAAAGTGTGGACAAATGTCCGTAGTGATGGACATGGGTCACACAATCGCGACACAGACTATCCTCCACAACATCGTGATGAGTGTGAAGAATGGTCAGTGACTGAATCGACAGGAAAATCACCAGCAGAATATAAGCGTAAATCCTCCTGCGCGCTGTTATGTCCACCTTTTTAGGATGCATTACTTTCTATTACGTTACAAATATACGCTTTTTAGACAAAAAAAACGAATAGATTCGCAAAATTTAATGTGAAAGTAACGGATATTGTTCAAAAAAACCTTCCCATGCCGTAATGGGAAGGTTGAAAATCAAATGCTGCCACCTGAGTGTCATACTTGATCGAAAGCCTGCTGGAGGTCGTCGATGATGTCGTCGATATGTTCGGTACCGATGCTCAAGCGGATAGTCGATGGATAGATGTGCTGCTGTTCGAGTTCCTCTGGCGAGAGTTGTGAGTGGGTGGTGGTGGCAGGATGGATCACCAAGCTCTTGACATCAGCCACATTGGCGAGGAGAGAGAATATCTTGAGGTTGTCGATGAAGGTCCATGCTTCTTTCTCCCCTCCCTTGATTTCGAACGTGAAGATACTGCCTGCTCCGTTGGGGAAGAGCTGTTTGTAGAGTTCATGGTCGGGATGCGACGGCAACGACGGGTGATTGACCTTAGCCACTTTGGGATGGTTCTTGAGGAACTCCACCACCTTGAGCGCGTTATAGACATGACGCTCTACGCGCAGAGAGAGAGTCTCCAGACTCTGAAGGAGGATCCAAGCACTGATAGGAGCGATACAAGCGCCAGTGTCTCGGAGGATGACGGCACGGATACGGGTGACGAAGGCAGCCGCACCAGCTACCTGTGCGAAGACGGCTCCATGATAGCTTGGATCGGGTTTGCCAAGCGTGGGGTATTTATCCGCATTGGCAATCCAGTCGAAGCGGCCTGCATCGATGATGACACCGCCAAGTGTGCTTCCGTGACCACCGATGAACTTAGTGGCAGACTCCACCACCACGTCTGCACCATGCTCTATGGGGCGGAAGATATATGGGGTGGCGAAAGTGTTGTCCACCACAAGAATGGTGTTGTACTGATGGGCGATCTCTGCAATCTTGTCCACATTGGTCACACTGGAGTTGGGGTTGCCGAAGGTCTCGATGATGACGGCTTTCGTGTTGGGGCGAAACGCTTTTTCAATGGCTTCGAAGTCAGCAGGATCGACAATCGTTGTGGTGATGCCTTGAGTGGAGAGAGTGTGTTCTATGAGGTTGAAAGTACCTCCATAGAGGTTGTTGGCAGCGATGATATGGTCGCCGTTCTGCGCGATGTTCTGCAGGGCATAAGTGATGGCCGCTGCTCCCGATGCCACCGCCAGAGCTGCCACACCACCTTCCAGGGCTGCGATACGGTCTTCAAAGACGCCTTGCGTGGAGTTGGTGAGTCGTCCGTAGATATTACCCGCATCGCGAAGTCCGAATCGGTCGGCTGCATGCTGAGAGTTGCGGAAAACGTAGGAAGTGGTCTGATAGATAGGCACTGCGCGTGAATCGGTTGCGGGGTCTGCCTGTTCCTGCCCTACATGGAGCTGGAGTGTCTCGAAGTGAAGTTTCTTTGCCATAATGTGTTTGTGTTTAATTGTTAATATTCGTTTGTTGTTTTCTATTTTGTTTGATTTCGAGTGCAAAGTTAGTTCAATTTAGAATGGATTTCCAAACAAAACTTATAACTTAAGAATAAACGAATAGAATTAGTTGAATTTGTAGAATAAACACACTATTATATTGCAAAAACTTGGAACTTTGCAGAATAAATAAAAAAGAGGGAAATATGATGAAATATTCCCCTCTTTTTTATTTTGTTCAGCGCATCAATCACCGTCGAGTTTGAGCACAGCCAGGAAGGCTTTCTGTGGCACTTCTACATTGCCGATTTGCTTCATACGCTTCTTGCCTCGCTTCTGTTTCTCAAGGAGTTTGCGTTTACGGCTGACGTCTCCACCATAACACTTTGCCAGCACATCCTTGCGAACCTGCTTCACGGTTTCGCGCGCCACAATTTTTCCTCCTATGGCAGCTTGTATGGCTATATCGAACTGCTGACGGGGCAAGAGTTCCTTGAGTCGTGCACACATCCGTCGTCCCAGAGACACGGCATTATCCACATGGGTCAGAGTGGAGAGCGCATCGACACTCTCGCCATTGAGCAGGATGTCGAGTTTGATGAGTTTGGAAGGTCTGAATCCTATCTGATGGTAATCGAACGAAGCATAGCCGCGTGAGATGCTCTTCAGTCGGTCGTAGAAGTCGATGACGATTTCACCCAAAGGCATGTCGAAAAGCAGTTCGACACGATTGCCTGTGATGAAAGTCTGTTTCACCAGTTCTCCACGCTTGTCGAGGCAGAGTGTGATGATAGGTCCGATATACGAGGCCTGAGTGATGATGGTGGCCCGAATGTAGGGTTCCTCGATATGGTCGATGAAAGTGGGATCGGGCATACCTGAAGGGTTGTGCACCTCAGCCGCGTTCCCTTGTTTGTCATAGACCATATAGGAAACGTTGGGCACCGTGGTGATGACGTTCATATTGAACTCCCTGTCGAGCCTTTCCTGCACAATCTCCATGTGGAGGAGTCCGAGAAAACCGCATCGGAAACCAAATCCGAGTGCCACAGAACTCTCGTGCTGGAAGGTGATGGAGGCGTCGTTGAGCTGCAGTTTCTCCAAGGACGTTCTCAGATTCTCGTAATCCTCCGTTTCAATAGGATATAGTCCGGCAAAGACCATAGGTTTGACCTCCTCGAATCCGGCAATGGCTTCCTTGCAGGGATTGTTGACGGTGGTGATGGTATCTCCCACCTTGACCTCAGTAGCTTTCTTGATTCCACTGACGATATACCCCACATTTCCCGCCTTGAGTTCTTTCTTTGGCACCATGTCCATCTTGAGCACACCTATTTCGTCGGCATTGTAGTCCATGTCGGTATTGATGAACCTCACATGCTCACCAGTATGGATGCTTCCGTTGAGAATCTTGAAATAAGCGATGACACCTCGGAAACTATTGAAGACAGAGTCGAAGATGAGCGCTTGCAGTGGTGCATTCTCATCGCCCTGTGGAGCTGGCATACGCTCCACGATGGCATTGAGTATATCCTCCACGCCCATACCCGTTTTGCCCGATGCACGGATGATGTCCTCTCGGTCGCAACCAATGAGGTCGATGATTTCATCTTCCACTTCCTCAGGCATGGCGTTGGGCATGTCGCATTTATTGACCACGGGGATGATCTCCAGGTTGTGATCGACAGCCATGTAGAGGTTGCTGATGGTCTGTGCCTGCACGCCTTGTGTGGCATCGACAACCAGAAGCGCGCCTTCACAAGCAGCAATGGAGCGCGACACCTCATAAGAGAAATCGACGTGTCCCGGAGTGTCAATGAGATTGAGCGTATAGATTTCGCCCTGATGCTCGTATTCCATTTGTATGGCATGGCTCTTGATGGTGATACCTCGTTCCCGTTCCAGGTCCATGTCGTCGAGCATTTGCATCTCTGTGATCTGGATGGTCTTGGTGTATTCGAGCAGTCGGTCGGCAAGTGTTGACTTGCCGTGGTCGATATGTGCGATGATGCAGAAATTACGGATATGTTTCATTGGTTGTGGTTTGTAATGGATATGATGGGCTTTGTGGGGATGGAAGGCGATTACCCCACCCCTGCCCCTCCCCTAAAATGGGAGGGGAGTTGGAAGTATGTCTCCCTAAAATGGGAGGGGAGTCGGAAGACCCCACCCCGGCCGTTGGCCACCCCTCCCCTTGAAAGGGAGGGGAGTCGGAAGTCTGCCCCTAAGCTGGTAGGGTTTCAGCCGCGCGCAGGATCAGTGTGGTGGCCCCGATGGTGATGATGGCCCCGTCATGTATGACCACCCTGTCGTTGTCGCGCAGTATCTCGTTCATGTAGAAAGTTCCAGTGTCGCTTGGCGCATCTTTGAGGACATACTGCAGTGATCCGTCTTTTTTTCTGCTGACGGTGATGGTGCAGTGGAAGGTGTCGATGCTTGGGTCTCTGGTGTCGATAGGCTTGTTGATGTTGGTGCCTTTAACGTAGCGTCCGAACTCATTGTCACCGAGATCGAGTGGAATGACCTGTTTGAAAGCGAATACATTCTCCACCACGACGATAGATCCATATTCCTGGCTGTAGGCATTTTCATCGAGATGACGTTCCTCATGTATGCCTTGCAGACGGTTTTTCCCTATTCTAATGCCAAATTCCTTTTTGCAATGCTGGCAGACAAACACAATCGACTGCTGGTCCGCGTATTGTGTCTCGTCGAAGACGATGTAGTTGTCGCACTTAGGACATTTCACTCTTTTCATTGTCGTATGCTTTCAAGAAAAAAAGAACTCCAAGTTTATTGGAGTTCCATAATCCATGTCTGAGCAAAGATTTTGTCCTGCTCAAGAAGTTGCTTTTGCGCTTGGCGTGCCTCCTCTTCTGTGGGGTAGCACGAATAGACCACACGTCGCATTTTCTCGTCGCCGATGATGCGTGCTTTGTCGAGTCCTTTGTCTGCGAGCACCTTCACTGTCGTTTCGGCGTTCTTCTGCGACACCTTGCTGGCGAGGACGATGACGAAACCTTTCTCCATCTTGTCCTGAACATCGGCATTCTGCTGCTCGTCGTCCTGAGTTGTGGGAGCGACGCTGTTGGCGTTTGCAAGAGCGGCTTTCTTCACCGACACGGCACCAGCCACAACCGATTCCGACACGCCAGGTGTCACCATGGCTGGATACGAGAAGATGAAGAAGAAGAACACGGCAGCCACTGCGGCAACCGCCACATCCATCCATCGACGATGGAGACGGATGACGATATCACCCTGTCCTTCGCCATTGCTCTCCTGCGCGACATTCTGCTTGGCGGCAGCCACTTTCTGTGAATCGACAGTGGTCTGTACGGGCGATGAGACGGTGTTCTCCACGGCCTGACGTATTTCCCGCTGACGCAGCAACTCCTCCACATTGTGCACCTCGACGGAGAAGAGTCCGTAGAGCGAGGGTGTGAGCAGTCCTGCCTCCAGTGGAGTGAATGTCACTTTGCCATTGATATCCTTATAGATGGTTCCAACGCCGTTGAAAGTGTACTCGCCCTTGTTGTCGAGTTCTTCCACCATATCTTCGATGTCCATCTCCATCTGGCGGTAGGCATCGGGATAATTGGCGTCGTAGGCATCCATATAAGCCTGTGCGAGCAGTCCGTCGTTGGACTTGACTTGCTGATTGAAGCCCACCACTCGGTATGGAGGCAGCATGAGCGCGTCCCCTTTGTCGGACATCCTTGCCACAGCATGGTTGGCGATGAAAGCGCCGAAGCCGGGTAAGATGACGCAGTCGTGGTCGAGCAGCAGGATTTCAATTTGTCGTGATAAACTTATCATCGGTTAACAATGTTGTGGAGTATCGGTCTTAAGGTCGTGAAAGAACCGTTCTCCCAAAGATTTGTCTTTTTGGTAATATGAAATGATGAACAACTCTGCCCCTTGTCATTTGGTATGGCTGGGGTCAGAGTTGTGTATCGTCTGATTAGTTAGCGGGCTGTGCTGGTTCGTTAGCTGGTGCCTGCTGTGCTGGTGCTTTTTCTGCTGGAGCCTGCTGTGCAGCTGCGTCAGTGGCTGCTGGCTTGGGTTGACCTGCAGAGAAACCTTGTGTGTTGCCTGCGCTTGTAGAAGTGTTGATAGGCATCATGTTCTCAATGAGTGCGTCGTTCTTAGCCTCTTTGGGGAGGAAAGCCACAGAGAGCACACTGAAAATGACAAGAGAGAGAGCAAGTCCCCATGTAGCCTTTTCAATGAAGTCAGTGGTTTTACGAACACCGGCGAGTTGGTTGCCAGCTGAGAATCCTGAGGCCAGACCGCCTCCCTTGGATTCCTGAATGAGCACGATTCCACACATCAATATGGATGCGAGAACCATAAGGACAATAATTAAAGTGTACATTTTTTGGATATAAAATTTAGTTGTTATTTCTGATTCTATCCTTAGTTTTTATCCCTTGGTTTCCTTCTGACTGTCGATGATGACCTGCAGAAGTTTCATTTGATTTGCAAAGTAAGCACTTTTTTTTGGATTATTCAAGCAAATTCTCTTCAATATTTCCAAAGCTTGCGAATATCTTCCCTGTTTGATGTAAATATTGGTCATTGTCTCGGTATAAATCTCCGCATCATCGTCGGAAATCTCAGGTGAATCAAAGTCAGGCTCGCTATCGGGTATCTCCACTCTCTGGTGTCCTTTGGTTTTCTCAATGAAGTTGTCGATGAGTTCTTGTCCTTTGAGCTGAGGTGTGTTTTGTGGTGCACCTTGCTTGGCCTGCTCCTCGTCTTGTCGGATCAGGAAGGAGGCATAGTCATTGGTGGCATCAAGCAACGATGGTTTATTGTCTTCGCTGTAAGCAGTTTGTTGGTCACCGGATTGCACGGTAGTGCTGAGGAAAGAGTCGATGAGCGAGACCGTGCGTCCCTCATCACCCTCCGTCATGATGGGCGCACTATCGGCTTCTTTGTCGTCGAGGTTGTAGTTCACGCCCTCTATCATATTGAAAAGAGCTGTTCGGTCGGGAACACAGACCGAGGCCTTACGCAGTTCTTCTCCGAATCGTCTGTCGTGCAAAACAAAGAGATTGAGCACATAAAGCAGACGGGCGGTATGGAAGTAGGGATACTTCTCCACCTGCTGCTGGAGCTCGTCAAGGGTGTCTTGATTCAGCTTAAAGCGATGCTTTAACAAATCTACTATATCTATCACTTTATCAATGATTTATTGATTATTGTTTGCAATGATTGAGAACTTGGTTTTTTCTAGATTTTCTAGATGCTCTAGATGCTCTAGATTTTCTAGATTCTCTAGATTACCAGTTTGCGACTGTGGCATTGAAGATTTGGTCAACGATGTCGTCGATCATCTCCTCTACAAGCGTCTCCTGCACAGCTGAGAGCTGCTGAGAAGAGTCATAGACGGTGGTGGCAGAGAATCGCTGCTCAAAATCCTCCTTGTGTTCGGAGTTGTTGACGAAGCGCACATTGACAGTCATCTTGAGCTGTGTCTGTGCAGAGAATCCGTCGGCAGCCACCGACTTGTTGGTCTGTGAATACTCCACAATCTCTCCACTGAGTTGCAAGTCACCGTTTTTCTTCAGCACCCTGAGTTTGGTCTTTTGGGAATACATGTCGGTGAGGTCGTTGTAGAACATAGCCTCCATGGGCGCCCAGACATAGGCCGAACGTATGGGGAAAGGTTCTATCGAAACCGACTTCACCTTGTCGTAGTTGATGGACGAGCCATTGAAACTATATGACACGCTGCATGCCGTAAGCACGAGAGAGAAGAGAAGGTATATGAGATTCTTTTTCATTGTGATTTGTGATGAGCTATAATGTATTTTTAGGGGTTTAGGGGGAGTTGCAGACCCCACCCCGGCCGATGGCATTTCCCATTCCCTTGAAAGGGAGGGGAGTTTATTGGGTGTCGATATCGTATTCTCTGATTTTGCGGTAGAGTGTGCGCTCACTGATGCCGAGTTGTTCAGCGGCTTTTTTACGCCTTCCCCGACTGTGTTCGAGTGCTTGTATGATGGATCGTTTCTCCACTTCCTTCATTGACATGGGCGCAACCTCCACCACTTCCTCGGCATTTTCGATTTCTTCTCTTGAACGATTTTGCTGTCTTTTGCCTGATATGCTGATGGACGTGTCGCCAGGAAACGAGTACGGCACACTTTGTTCAAAAAGCTGGGATCCAGCTGTAGCCACTTCTGGCCTTGCTATTTCGATGTTTTTGTTTTGGTTCTGCGACTCGTTGATCATCTTCTTGAGTGAAGCCACATCGCTTCTCAGGTCGAAGAGCACGCGGAAGAGCAGCTCTCGCTCGTTCTCATACGTATGTGATCCCGTATTCGATCCGTTGGCCAGCACCAGCCCGCCTTGCTGTTCATCAGGTGTGATGTACTGCAAGAGCATCTCACGTGTGATTTCCCTTTCTCGCGTGATGACGGAGATTTGTTCGGTGAGGTTCTTGAGTTGTCGTATATTACCAGGCCACGAATACTGCATGAGCAGTTGTTTGGCATCGTCGGTGAGTCGTATGGCAGGCATACCGTATTTCTGTGAAATGTCGGCTGCGAACTTGCGGAAGAGCAAGACGACGTCATCGCCTCTGTCCCTGAGTGGCGGCATACTGATGGGAATGGTGTTGAGTCGGTAGTAAAGGTCCTCTCTGAATCGCCTTTCCTTGATGGCATTGTGAAGGTTGACGTTGGTGGCAGCCACGATTCTCACATCGGTCTTCCTGACCTCGCTGGAACCTACCCTGATATATTCACCCGTCTCAAGCACTCGTAGCAGTCGCGCTTGTGTGGCTAAAGGCAACTCGCCAACCTCATCGAGGAAGAGCGTGCCACCGTTGGCAGTGCCGAAATAGCCTTCACGTTCGGTCACAGCTCCCGTGAACGCACCTTTCTCATGCCCGAAGAGTTCGGAGTCAATGGTTCCTTCCGGAATACTTCCGCAGTTGATGGCAAAGAAGTTCTTGTGCTTCCTTGCGCTGTTGTTGTGTATGATTTTAGGGATGACCTCTTTTCCCACTCCACTCTCCCCCGATATGAGTACCGAGAGATCCGTTGGCGCCACCTGTATGGCCACATCGAGTGCCCTGTCGAGTAAGGGCGATCTGCCAATCACGCCATAGCGGTTTTTTATGTTTTGAAGATCAGAATTGTTCATAACCATAAAATTTCTGACAAATTTACAGACTTTTCATGAAACGACAGACATTTTTGTCAGTTTTTTATTTCATTTTTATGTTTTATTAGTTTTTTAGATACAATAAGGGACAAAAGGGAGAGAAAAAGATGAAAAATAGGTTTAAATTTGCAGTCAGAAAGATGGCATCGGATAAATTCACATTCAAGCAGTTTGAGGTCTGGCACGACAAGTGCGGGATGAAAGTAGGCACCGACGGTGTGCTGCTTGGTGCTTGGTGCGACCTTAAGGGTTGTCTGTCGATGCTCGATGTAGGTACAGGCACGGGGCTGATTGCCCTGATTGCCGCCCAGCGTCATCCCCAGCTTCGCATCACAGCCATCGACATCATGCCAGAAGCAGTGGGACAGGCACAGGAGAATGTGGATCGGTCGCCGTTCGCCGACAGAATAGAAGTTGTGGAAGGTGATTTTCTCCATTTTGACTTCCCTTCCCATGCAGACAGTCAGCATGCCGACAGTCAAAAACGCACGTTTTTCGATGCCATTGTCAGCAACCCACCCTTTTACTCCGCCGACATCCACTCTCCATCAGCAGCGCGTGACATGGCCCGTCATTCGGATTCTCTTCCTTTCGACAAATTGTTGGGCCACGCATCCAGACTGTTGTCGCCCGAGGGTCGCCTTTCTCTGATCTTGCCTTTTACCTCTGCTTCCGACGCCATTGGCTTTGCCAACATGCACGGCTTGCTGTTAAGCCGCCGAACCGACGTGGCTGGGAATGAGCGTGTCGTTCCCAAGCGCAGTTTGCTGGAGTTCAGGAAGACGGACACTATAGGGCAAAGTTTGAAGGGAAGGCTCAACATCCGCAACAGCCATAATGAATATACGGAAGAATACAAGTCGTTGACTGGCGACCTTTATGTGAGCTTGAAATGATGTTGCCCTTTCAGGGCGTTTTTTCTGCTATTGATCATTCCCTGGGTGGTGCCCAGGGCTGGGAGATGTTGCCCTTTCAGGGCGAAGCTTTTCGTGTTCTGAAATGATGTTGCCCTTTCAGGGCGTTTTGGCCGTTTTTCTCGCAATGAAGTCGTTGTAGTTGTGTACATACCCCTCCACATTGTAGTGTTGTGAGGCAGCTACGAGCAAGATGCAATCGGCGGAGAAATGATGCAAGTCGCACCACACGTCAGCAGGTATGATGATGCCTTGTTCTGGATTGTCGAGATGTACGACAGCCTCATGCTCAGCGTCGGTGACGCGTATGTCGCATGAACCTTGCACGGGGAAGATGACCTCGGCGCAGGTGCTGTGGGCATGTCCTCCCCGACTCTTGCCTTTAGGCACATTCGTGATCCAGAACACCCGTTGGATGGCAAAAGGGATATCGCCGCTGCCTTCAGCAAAGAAGAGTTGTCCTCTGTCGTCGGTCCATTTGCTGGCCCTCACCATCCTGCATCCCTCGATGCCACCTATATAGATATGATTGTCTGCCATGTTCTTTTTTTGTGTCGTGTCAGAATCATAGCGGACGCGACACGTCGCGTCCCTACGAACTGATTATTCTGAATATTGAATGCAAAATTACATAAAAGGTAAAAAAAGGAGGCAATAATTTTGAATTATCACACTTTTTTATTTGTTTTGCATTAGAAAAAGGGAAGAATGTGTCCAAAACCCTGACTTAGATGGGTTATAGGTTATGGGGTATTGAGGATTGTCACCCCACCCCGCCCTGTGGGCACCCCTCCCCTAATATGGGAGGGGAGTTGAAAAGATTTTAACTAACAAAAAATATTATTATGAGATTAGACGGACGTAGAGAAAGTTCCAATGTGGACGACCGCCGCCGTTCAGGCGGAATGAAGAAAGCCGGTGGTATAGGCATCGGCGCAATTGTAGTAGCCTTGCTGATCGGTTTTCTGACAGGCAACAACCCTTTGAACATCTTGGGCAACATGGACATGGGCAGCATGACCCAAAGCACAGAACAGACCTCTGACCGTGAGTTTACAGCCGAGGAGCAGGCTTTCGCCACTTTCTCCAAGCAAGTGTTGGCAGGTACGGAAGACGTGTGGTCAGAAGTGTTCAAGGCTAACGGTCTGACCTACACCCCACCAACGATGGTGCTCTTCACTGGTGGCGTCCAGACGGGCTGTGGTGGTGCCACATCTCAGGTAGGTCCTTTCTACTGTTCAGCCGACCAGTGCCTTTACATTGACTTGTCGTTCTTCACTCAGATGAAGAACGAGATGGGTGCTGGTGGCGACTTCGCCTACGCATACGTGATTGCCCATGAGGTAGGTCATCATGTTCAGCACCTGCTTGGCACGCTCGACAAGGCTCATGCCCAGATGTCGAAGTTGAGCCAGGAGAAAGCCAACAAGATCAGTGTCCGCATCGAGTTGCAAGCCGACTTCTATGCCGGTGTATGGGCATACCACGACAACAAGATGTTCAGCAGCATCGAGGACGGAGATATTGAGGAAGCCTTGAACTGCGCATCGAAGATTGGCGACGACTACTTGCAGAAGCAAGCCCGCGGTTATGTTCAGCCCGAGAGCTTCACCCACGGCACCGCCAAGCAGCGCGAGCGTTGGCTCCGTTTGGGTCTGAGCACTGGCGACCTTCGTCGTGGCGATACCTTCAGCATCAGCGAAAGCCAGTTGTAAACGATTGCTAAGGATAAAATCAGGGGCTGGATGGCGTTGCCATCCAGCCCCTGAATGTTTTTTGAGTCTCGGGTTTTTCCTACGATTTCCTAGGGCTTCCTAGGGCTTCCTAGGATTTCCTAGGATTTCCTAGGGCTTCCTAGGAGAAAACACACTATCCGAAGCAGCGCAAGGTGTAGATATAGACCATAGCTGCGGGGAAAGCCATGAGAGAACTATCAAAGCGGTCGAGCATGCCACCATGACCAGGAAGGATATTCCCTGAGTCCTTGATACCGAGGCGACGTTTGATCAACGACTCCACAAGGTCGCCCCAAGTGCCGAAAACGACCACGACGAGTGCCAGTCCTGCCCAGCCCAAATGGTTGGCAAGAGTGCTTGTCGCACTGAAGGAGTCGGCGTTCAAGGCAATGAGTTGAGACGCTATGATCGCGAAGACAGCACCACCAATCGAACCTTCCCAACTCTTCTTGGGTGAAATGCTGGGGAACAACTTGCGCTTTCCTATTTTCGATCCCACAATATACGCCCCTGAATCACTGAGCCAGATGAAGATGAATACGGAGAGAGTGAATATGGGGGTATAGTAAACCAGATAAGCATGGTTTTCGTAGGTCTTGAAGAATGAGAGAATGCAGATGGTGGAGAAAGGCAATGCGATATAGAGCTGCGCCATAAAGGCGAAGGCCCAGTTGAGCAAAGCTTTCTCATATTTCAAGTACAGCTCACTGATAGGCAAGTAGATGATAGACAGTACATAAGGTATAAAGACCTCTGCACCGGCTATCTCACGGTTGAAGGCAAAGACAGCAAGGAAGAAATACACGCCAGCCACAGTGGTGATAAGACGGTTGACCTGAAGGTCAAGGTTTTTGTTAATGATGGTGGTGAACTCCCAAATCGTCAGTCCGGTGATCACAGCAAAGAGCAAGGCGAAAGTCATCCAGTTCCAAAGGATTCCACCTATCAACACCAAGACAAAAACCAGTCCTGTCAGTGTTCTGACAACGAAATTACTTTTCATTTCTACTCACCTTTTTGTTGTTCATTGGATTGCTGCTCAGCCTGACGTGCTTTCTCCACTACGGCGTCGATGGCTTTCTGGCGGATGATGTCGGCGTTGGTATCGCTGGAAGAGTGAGACTGTTCGTCAGCATTGTTTTCCTTGTCTTTCGCCTTTTCCTCCTCCTTTGCAGAAGCGTTGGCTGCCAGCAGTTCATCAGTGCGCGAGGTCCATGGACGCTTGCCGAAGATATGCTCCACATCCTCAGCGAAGATGACTTCCCTATCCATGAGGATCTGCGCCAGTTGCCGGTGTCCTTCCTGATGTTCAGCGATCACTTTCTTCGCCCTCTCATACTCTATGGCGATGAGTTTCTTCACCTCCTCGTCGATGAGTTCGGCTGTATGCTCGCTATAAGGTTTGGAGAACTGGTACTCTTGGTTGTTGTAGTAGCAGAGGTTGGGCAGTTGTTCTCCCATACCAGCGTATGCTATCATTCCGTAAGCCCGTTTTGTGACCGTTTCGAGGTCGTTGATGGCACCCGTGGAAATATGTCCGAGGCAGAGTTCTTCGGCAGCCCTTCCACCCAGAGTGGCACAGATCTCGTCGAGCAACTGCTCCTTGGTGGTGATTTGTCGTTCCTCGGGCATGTACCAAGCAGCGCCAAGTGCTTGTCCACGTGGTACGATGGTGACTTTCACCAGAGGGTTGGCGTATTGCAGGAACCACGAGACGGTGGCATGTCCTGCCTCATGCAGTGCTATGGTGCGCTTCTCGTCGTCGGTCATCACCTTGTTCTTTTTCTCCAGACCTCCGATGATTCTGTCCACAGCATCGAGGAAATCCTGCTTGCTCACCCATTCGTTGCCATGTCGGGCGGCAATGAGCGCCGCTTCGTTGCAGACATTGGCTATGTCGGCCCCAGAGAAACCTGGTGTCTGCCGTGCCAATAAATCGACATCGACACTCTCGTCAATCTTGACGGGTTTGAGGTGGACATTGAAGATTTCCTTGCGCTCGTTCACATCGGGTAGATCGACATGAATCTGTCGGTCGAAACGTCCTGCTCGCAGGAGCGCTTTGTCGAGGATGTCGGCTCGGTTGGTAGCCGCCAGGATGATGACACCGCTGTTGGTGCCGAAACCATCCATTTCGGTCAACAACTGATTGAGTGTGTTCTCTCGTTCGTCGTTACCTCCCATACTGAGTGACTTGCTGCGTGCACGTCCGATGGCGTCGATCTCATCGATGAAGATGATGCAGGGCGCTTTGTCCTTGGCCTGCTGGAAGAGGTCGCGCACTCGGGATGCACCCACTCCGACGAACATCTCGACGAAGTCGGAACCCGACATGCTGAAGAAAGGCACGTCGGCCTCGCCCGCTACAGCCTTGGCCAGCAATGTCTTACCTGTTCCCGGAGGTCCTACCAGCAGAGCGCCTTTGGGTATCTTTCCACCCAGTTTGGTGTATTTGTCGGGGTTCATGAGGAAATCAACGATTTCTCTGATTTCCTGTTTGGCTTCTTCTTGGCCAGCCACATCCTTGAAGGTCACCTTCATGGTGTTCTTGCCGTCTTTGTCGAAGAGTTTGGCTTTGGACTTGCCCACACTGAAGATACCACCTCCCATGCCTCCGCCAGCGCGTCGCATGATGAAGATCCAGAAGGCAATGATCAGTGCCAAAGGCAGCAGTTGCCAAATCATGGTCATGAACCAATCGTCGTCGTGGTCATAGACCACCTCACCGTCGAATTTTCCTTCCTCTGCTTTTTTGTCGAGGAAAGCTTCGAGGTTCTCCATCGATCCAAACTCCACCTTGACAGCAGGATTCTTGCCTACCTGGTCCTTGCCTTTGCCAAAGACATCCCTGACATTCTGTTCCTTAACGAACATCTGCAGCGTGAGGTTTTTCTTGTCGATGACGACTTTGTTGACGTAACCTTTGTCGATATACGTTTTGAACTTGGTGTAATCCGTCTCTCCCGCATTGTGATCCGTCATGGGATTCTGCGAAAAGATGAAATAGATCAGTCCTATACCAATAATGATATAGAGCCAAGAGAAATTGAACTTGGGCGTGGGATTGTTGCGGTTTCCACGACCGTTGTCGATGGGTTGTTGGTTATTGTCGTTCTGATTGTCCATAAATGTATGTTTCCGGAAAAAATATCACCATACTTCGGGTATCTCGGTCTTCTTGGCATCCTCCCAGAAGTTGTCGAGGTCGTAGAACTCACGTGCGTCGGGCACAAAGACGTGTGCCATGACATCGCCATAATCGACAACAACCCACAAACTGTTGTTCATGCCTTCCTTACCTATAGGTTTGATCGACCACTGTTCTCTTACTTTGTCTTCAATGGCATCTGCAATGGCAGAGACTTGTGTGGGAGTATTTCCCTCACAAACAACGAGATAACTACAGATAGTGTCGCCAATAGCAGTGAGATCGGACTTGATGATTCGCTTGCCCTTCTTGTCCTGGACAGCGCTGATGATTGTATTGACCAGTATTTCTGATTCGTTCATATAAAAGTTTTAATTCGCGTTAAATTGTTTACAACAGACAAAATTAACCATTTTCTCTCATATAATAATAATAATGTCGATTGTTTTAGGTTTTTTTGTGAAATTTGAGCTCAGACCATTGAACATTGACCATTGAACATTGACCATTGAACATTGAACATTGACCATTGGCTTCGCCTAAAATGCTCACGCTCGGCATAGCTCAA
>CAMOWU010000061.1 GCA_946628545.1 uncultured Bacteroides sp.
GTTTTTTTCAGCAATCATTCGTCGCATTCCGAATTAAAGTGGTAAATTTGTAAATTCAAACAAAAACCACTATGACAAAAGAGATTTACTTAGCTGGCGGTTGCTATTGGGGCACCGAGCATTTCATCAAGCAAATCAACGGAGTGACCGACACCGAGGTGGGATTCGCCAACGGACATGGCGAACACCCTTCCTATAAGGAGGTATATACCGACAAGACCGGCTTCGCAGAGACCGTACGTGTGGCCTACGACCCTGAAAAGGTGAGCCTGCGATTCTTGCTGCAGCTCTACTTCAAGGCCATCGATCCCACCAGCGTCAACAAGCAAGGAGAGGATGAGGGCACTCGCTACCGCACCGGCATCTACTACACCGACACCAACGACCTTCCTGTCATCCAGGACGTGGCCGCAGAGGTCAGCGAGGGACTGGACAAACCACTGGCCGTGGAAATCTGCCCCCTGCAGAATTACTATGCAGCAGAGCCAGAGCACCAAGACTACCTTGACAAGAACCCCACCGGCTACTGCCACCTCTCACCCGCCCTCTTCGAGATGGCGCGCAAAGCGAAAGAAAACAAAAACAACTAACTAAATACTTACAAAAAATGAGAAAACTTTACTACGCTATGCTGGCTCTGGCAATGGGCGCTCTTTGGGGGTGCTCACAGGAGCTGGATGAACTCGACCAAGTGGCAGGAGCTGGCACCCGTGCCAACTCCGTGACCTACGACAGCGAGTACATCACCGTCGGATACGACAGTATCGCCAACTCGCGTGTCTATCTCCGCGCTGAGTTCCAATCGGCATTCTTCGACAGCCCCATCAAAACCAAAGGCTTCATGTACAGCCTACAGGACCCCAACCCACGCTACGGAGGTACAAGCGTGGTTCGCCGAACTGCATCCAAGAACGACGGCGACACCATCCACCGCGACGTGGCACTCAACAAGCGCGACACCTACATGTACTACCGCGCCTTCTGCATCACCGAACTCTCCGACACCATCTACAGCAAGGTTGACAGTGTGCAGATTGCCGCCACAGCACCTGTAATCAGAACGCTTGAGGTCTGCAACCGGGCACGCATCACCGCCATCTGCCTCGGACAGTTCACCACACTGGGCGACGAGGAACTGCTGAGCTACGGTATATGCATGAACAAAAAAGGATTCCCCACACTCGACGACACTTACATCGCCGCAACCGACATCGCTGAGGACGACACCTACAAGGGCGACTTCGGAGTGTGGTTCGACAACCTGGACCCCATGACACTCTACCATATCCGCGCATACTGCGTCTATAAAAAGAGCAAGACACAGGAGAACGACACCATCTACGGCAACGAGCGTATATTCCGCACCACACAGGGAGGAGACGTGACTTGGCAGTGGGGCGACAAGGCCAACGCATCGGCCGACCAAATCAAGCGCATCGAGGTGGCCATGGACTCCGCATGCCACTACTACAACAACTACTCCAACCTCACACACCGCATCCGCGTGTCCTACAACTCAGGAGTGCCAACAGCCGACTGCAACATCCTCGGCTCCATGCGCTACGGAGCCAACGAGCGCTACCAGTGGGTAGGCACGGCTCAGCATGAGATGAGCCACGCCATGGGTATCGGAACAGCCAGCAACTGGGGCACCTTCGGCGACCCATGGAGCAAACCCATCGCAGCCCTCTCGCTCAAGGTGATGATGCAAGACATGACCATCGTCATCCACGGCGCATACTCCGGCCAGCAGCACTTCTGGCCCGGCGGCATCAACCAGAAGGAAGAGGTGACCAACGGAACGAAGAACAACAAGGGAGTCAACTTCAAGGACGAGCACATGCTGAAGCTCAATGCAATGATGTGCAACGCCATGCGTGCTGACGGACTTTACGGATATTGGGAATAACCGACTCGACAACGACCAAAGGAAACATCAATTCCCCCTTCAAATTATATCATTCATCATAAAAAAAGGCAAATATGAACAAGATAAGAAGAACCTGCCTCCTAATCGCGACATTGTGCATCAGCACCTTGGCTTCAGCCATAGGCAGCAAGACCATACAGAGCGTGAACAGCACACAGCTCTACCCCCTCTACTTCCCCGGACAGTTGAGCAGCATCAAGGCCAGCGGAACTGTCGATTACAGAAACTACAACGACCAAGACCTGGTCTATGGGCTCGACTACGTAGTGATGAAGTATGAGTTCCCGCGTTTCAGTTATGTGGAACTCGAAGAGGGCGAGACCCTTCCCTGCGGATGCTACCTCGTCCAGTTTGTTGACAACCTCGACAACATCGCCGTGCAGATGAAGTTCACTGGGGCAAAAGACACAACATGGGTGGCTCCCACTGAGCAATGCCCGTACGTGCTGGCTGGCAACACCAGCCTGACCCGACAGACCATCCCTGGCTACTTCCTCCGCTACAACACCGAAAGCCTTCGTTTCGAGCTGCAGAAAGACGACATCGTGAACGGACTTGAGGCATACATCGCCACCAACTCCACCTATCCCGTAACCCAGATAGCAGTCGGACCAATCCCTACTGCCCTGAAACGCGTCTATGCCGACGACGGAACAAGTCTCAGCGTGAAACCTACTGCTGGTGGTGCCATCTTCCATTCTGCCAGTGAGACTTCCCTGCCTATCTACAACGCCTCAGGGCAACTGGTGAAAATGGCATACCTCGACAAGGGCGCTACAACCATCGACCTGCCACGCGGACTGTATGTTGCTGGAGGTGTGAAGTTCAGCGTAAGATAAACTCTGGAAAAAGCACAGGAAAGAAAAGAAAGGTGTACATCTAAAACTGATTTAGTGTACACCTTTTCACTTTTTCTTGTACACAAAAACAAAATAATGATCATTATGAAAAAGAGACACATCATCGCCTTCCTGTGCCTGGCTACCCTGAGCGCTCATGCACAAAAGGGAGGCATCACCGCGGACATGCTCCAGCAGATCCGCAGTGGACACACCACTTCGGTAGCCGAACGCGCCATATCCAACGCATTGGCCACCAATGCCATCGACAATCTGGCAAAGAACTTCGCCAACAGTGGTGAGATCGACCCTCGCTTCAGCGTAGAGACACCCAAGCAGTCGATCACCGACCAAAAGAGCAGCGGACGCTGCTGGATGTTCAGCGGACTGAACGTTCTTCGTTCACGATTTGCCGAACGCACCGACACGCTGTTGGTGGATTTCTCACATGACTATTTGTTCTTCTGGGACCAGTTGGAGAAAGCCAATCTCTTCCTGCAAGGCATCATCGACACTTCCGACAAACCCATCGACGACCAGCGCGTGCAGTTCTTCTTCAAGAGCCCGTTGAGCGATGGCGGCACCTTCTGCGGTGTGGCAGACCTGACGGAGAAATACGGTCTGGTGCCAAGGTCGGCAATGCCTGAAACCTACAGCGCCGAAAGCACCAGCCGCATCCGCGCACTGATGAACAGCAAGTTGCGCGAGCAAGGACTGAAGTTGCGTGAGAAGATGAGCGGGAGCAAGAAGAAATTCGATGTGGAGCAGGAGAAGACAAAGATGTTGTCGGAGATCTACAAACTGCTGTGCATCGCCTACGGCGAGCCTCCCACCTCCTTCTCTTACGCCTTCAAGAACAAGCAAGGACGCACGGTAGGAGAAGCCAAGTCCTATACACCTCAGTCGTTCTATGAGGAAACCGTAGGCGGCTGCCTCAACGGCACTTTCGTGATGGTGATGAACGACCCACGACGCCCCTACCACAAGACATACGAGGTGGAGTACGACCGACACACCTACGACGGACACAACTGGAAATACCTCAACCTGCCCATGGAGGAAATCGAGCAGTTGGCCATCGCATCGCTCAAGGACGGAAGAAAACTCTACAGTTCCTACGACGTGGGCAAACAACTCGACCGCACCCGTGGATTCTGCGACTTGGAGAACTACGACTACGCCTCATTGCTCGGCACCTCGTTCAATATGGACAAAGCACAGCGCATCAGCACATTCGACAGCGGTTCGACCCACGCCATGACACTCACGGCTGTGGATCTCGCCGCAGATGGCAAACCCACACGCTGGAAGGTGGAGAACAGTTGGGGCGCGACGAGCGGCATGAACGGCTACATCGTGATGACCAACAGATGGTTCGAGGAGTATATGTTCCGACTGGTGGTTGACAACAAGTACGTCTCCGAAAAACTCATGAAAGAGTATGAGCAAAAACCACTCATGGTGATGCCCGAAGACCCCCTCTTCCAAATGGACGAATAAAACGAGGCGCGCACGAAGAGTGCATGCGACTAAAACCACGTGGTCATGTCAAAGTCTTCTACACTCCGAAGGCCGACATGGCCACGTGCTGCATTCCGTCGGATGTCAAGATATAAAGTACCCCACCCTCTATCTTGACATCACGGACTTTAGCTGCGAGTTGGCTGATCATGCGGCCGTCTTGCCCGATGATATAGAACTTCTCGCCATTGCCGACAACAAGAGCATCGCCATAACGGGTGTATTCACGGAAAAGGCTGGCGACATCATATTGCGCCACCACCTCATTCTGACGGTTGATGACAAACACATCATCCTTTTCGTTGATGACAGGGCATAGTTCCTCGGTCGCCATGACGGGTTGGAAAGAACCATTGGAAATGACATAACGCGGTTCTTTCAGAATATTCACCAGTTCTTCTTTCCTGCTGACATTCCATTCCCTGATGTTAACCACGGAATCGGTGAGTTGTTGGAAAGCTGTGCCATTGTCGAAGACGAGGAACACACCATCGGACGTGATATAGGAGTCTTCGATGATGTCCTTCTTGGCTGTGAGATACATGAACGATTGCTGCTGCCCTGTAGAGGCATCAAACGAAGCCAAGAAAGGTTTTCCACTCTTCACCTTTCCTTTGTTCTCCTTCATGCCGTAACCGTCATTGAGCATCCAAATGCTACCATCTCGTTCGAAGAGTTGGGAGTGCGACGCTTTCCTTGCCGGTAAATCCGTTTCCCATTTAGGGTTGAAATCTGCATCTATACAAGCCACTTTGTTGCGGTCTGCGATATAATGCATTCCATTATGGCTCAATATATTGGAAGCCAAAGAAGTGGTCACGTCTGAGCTGGTGTAGATATGAATGTCGGATTTGTAATGATACAGCCCACGGGTCAAGGCCGTGGAGACGGTCAGAAGCAAGGCGCGTTTAGCCAATGAGCCCACCGACTTCAAGACAGACTTGGTGAAGTCTTTGGTGGCTGTTTTAGCCTTATAACGTTTGGTGCCACCGTTATCGAGCTGAAGACGGTAGAGGTCGTCAGCCATCACATAGAGGTAGTTTCCTGTGCGGGTGATATCATCCCATCCCCAACACACGTCGTGGTCCACATCTGTGTCCCAGCGTTTCTTGCCTGTGCGCAAGTCAATGCAAACCAAGTCGTCATCATCGATGTCCTGGTAGCAGAGCAGTTGCTGGTTGGGTTCGTCCACATACACAGGATAGTATCTTTTCTTCCACACCTGCTTGCCTTTTTCGATATCGAGCAGAAGAGTGTTCTCCTCCGACGAGAACATCAGGATTCCAGCCTCCACCATACGGGTCTGGTTCACGTCAAAGTCGTAGTCCTTCTTCCAGATCCGCTTACCATCACTCATACGCAGAATCTGGATGGAACCATCGTTACGCAACTTGTTTCCCGAACGGTCACGGAATTTCACACAAGCCATATCCAAGGATGGATAGACGAAAAACTCATAGGTGTTCTTCTTGAAGTCAACAGCGGTACCTTCAACAGCAGAACCATCAGCCATAGTGGCCACGACGTCTGTACGCTGCGCCTGTATGCCAAGGCAGAACAGCGATAATAAAATTAAGAGTGATTGCTTTCTCATCATGTTTGGAGTAAGATAAAAATGTACTGGGAACCCGATCTCAGACATGCAAAATTACACAAAAACAACGATTTGTCGCAAAAAACAATGCGCTATTTTGAATAGAATTGTTCGGAAAGGAGCAGCCACGTGTCCTGAGGCGGAAAGAAATAGCAATATAAACCAATGATTATCAAAATATTTTATATCTAATAACAGAAACACTAATCTGACATTTCTCCCCAAATGGGGTATTGCTGAATTACGATAAAACCTATAGTTTTGCCCTTACATTCATCAAAACAAAGGAGAAGATATGAGAAAATTCATTGTATTGATCATTTTGTCGGTTTTCACGGCTGTTGAAACCGAAGCACAAGGTATTCTGAAACGCATCAAAGACAGAGCCGTGGAAACGGTCAAGAACAAGGTGGAGGACAAAGTCCAGGAAAAGGTCAGCGACGAAGTGGACGACGTGCTCGAAGGCGACAAGGACACCAAGAAGAAAGGTAAGAAAGCCAAGAACAACGAGGACGAGCAGAGGGAAACAAACAGTAGTCCACGCAAAGCTGAAGGCTCAGCCGTCAAGAATGATTTCGTGCAAGGAACAGAAATCATTTTCTTCGACGACTTGGCCAACGAGCAGATGGGTGAATTTCCATCCAAATGGGATTTGCTGGAGAACAATGCTGAAGTTGCGAAGATGAATGGCAAGAACGCCATCAAGTTCGAACACGGAAGCGACACGAAAATCACGCCGCTGGTAGAGAACGGCAGAAAGAACTACCTGCCTGAGGTATTCACCTTGGAATTCGACTATTTCATCACGGCTGAAGAAGGACACGACTCCCACTACCGCCTGCTCCTCATGGCTAATGGCGACAACTGGGATGGTACCTCGAACATTCAATTCAACAAGGACGACCTGCGTTATTCCGTCAGCAAACCCAATAGCAGCGACCTCGTTGACGGTAGTGCACCTCTGGAGGGAAACCATGAGTTGAACGACTGGAACCACTTTGCCTTGTCGTTCAACAAGCGCGCACTCAAAGTCTATATCAATGGGGTGCGAGTCATGAACATCCCCAATGCCACTCAGCCTCAGTGGTTCACCATAGAAACCGAATTCTGGGAAGACCACATCGACTACATCACCAACATACGTCTGGCCAAAGGGGGTGTGGAACTCTACGGACGCAACGCACAGGACATGAGCGCCGTGGAACGAGCCATCGCCGAGACAGGAATGTTCGTGACCAACAACATCCTCTTCGAGACAGGCAAGGCCACACTGAAGGCTGAGTCGATGGAAGAGATACAGAAAGTGGCTGACTACATGAAGAAGAACCCGAACGTGCGTTTCGAGGTGCAGGGACATACCGACAACCAAGGATCCGATGCCGTGAACGACCCCTTGTCGCAGCAAAGGGCAGAGGCTGTGGTCAAGGCTCTTGAGGGACTGGGCGTTGACGGTTTCAATCTACGTGCAGTGGGTAAGGGTTCTAAAGAACCTGTTGCCGACAACTCCACCGACGAAGGCCGCGCCAAGAACCGCCGTGTGGTGTTCGTCAAGAAATAAGATAAAGGGGGCTTCTATAAATTGTCTTTCTGAAAAAATGCGATTAAGCGAGGAAGAGCCGAACTTGTTCGGACTATGCCGAGCGGTAGCATTTTAGACGATGTCAAATTTGGAGGATTTCTTTAGTAGATGGCTGTGCCCCTAAACTACACCAACCGCTGCTCCAGGGCCTTGCGCACGAGGGCAGCGGTGTTGTTGACACCCATCTTGGCGCGGAGGAATTTGGTATAACTGTGGACGGTCTCGAAACTCAGGCACAGGCGGTCTGCAATCTGCTTCATGGGCAGTCCCTTGACGATGAGTGCCAGCACCTCTCGTTCCCTTGGAGTAAGTGCCTCGTAGTGCGCTGATTCCATACGCAACGCCTCTTGGGATGCAGGGCATAGATACGTCTTGCCTCCCGCTACAGCCTCCAGTCCTTCCATCAGGCATTCTGTTGGCGAGTCCTTCAGCACATAGCCATCTGCGCCATTGTCGAGCGCCCGTTGGACGACAGTCGGTTCACCATAACAGGAAAGCACCAAGGTACGCAACGTGGGTATCGTCTTCTTCCACTGAGGCAGCAGGTCAAGCGAGTTGCCGTCAGGCATGCCCACATCGAGCAACAAGATGTCGGGCAGCAGTTCGCCAATCATAGAGGAACATTCAGCAGATGAATGTACCACCCCAACCACATGATAGATGCCACTTTGCTGAACGACATTTTTGATGCCTTCAGCCACTATGGGATGGTCATCGGCTATAAGTATTGTTGTCATAGGCTTATTTCTATTGTTTGACTTGGATGTGGAAATGCACTTCTGTGCCTTCACCCTTTGTGGATGAGATTGTCAATTGACCTCCCAGGGCACGGATTCGTTCCCTGATGCTGTCGATACCCGTACCTTCGTGAGGAGCCTCGACATCAAACCCGCAGCCATTGTCTGAGACAACGACCGAAACGGAGTCGTTCTCATACATCAACTGCACCTGTATCAACGAAGCATCGGCATACCGCAAGGCGTTGTTGATCAATTCGTGGACCACACTGTAGCATGCCACCTCGACAGACTCTGGCAGTCGGCGCGGTTCACCAAAGCAGGAGAATTGCACATTCGGCAACACACGGCAGTAGTCTGCCAAAGCCACTTCCAGTCCTTTACTCGACAGGGACTCGGGCATCAGGTGGTGCGCCACTCTGCGCAGTTCGGCACTGGCTTGGCGAAGCATGGACTTGGCTTCCTCATGCTTGTCTTGATCCAAGTTGAGCACCGTTGCGGTGAGCATTCCGCCCAGTCGGTCGTGGAGGTCACGACCGAGCCTCCTGCGTTCATCGTACTCGCCCTTGAGCTTGGCTTCCACAGCCATCGTCTTCTGCTTCTGTCGGTTGACTCGCCAATAGGCAAGAAAGATGACAAGCAGCAACAACACCAATGCGGTGGCAATCCACCAGAAGAGACGCTGACGCTGCTCCATCTGCTCAATCCTCATTTCTTTCTGCTGGGTTTCATACCGAACTTTCATCTCGCTCAGCGCCGCCTGGTAATGCTGGTTGGCCATATCGGTCATGGTCGCGTGAAGGAGGTTGAGATATCGTGTGGATTCTTCTTTGTTGCCCAAAGCGATGTAAGCCTCTGACAAAGACTTATAGACCACGATATTGTGGTGCGGGTCTTGGTCGTTGACCTGAAGTGACTTGAGGCACCAATCCACAGCCTGCTGCCATTCTTTGCGAGCCAGACACAATTCTCCTTGCGTGGAATAGGCATCGGCGAGGTCAGTGTTGCCATCCATGCCTTGGCCCAAGGCAAGTGCTTCATCCATACATTCCTGAGCCTTGACGATATTGTCCAACCCCTGCCAAAAGATTCGGGACTCCAGCACCAGGGCGTTCATCAGCGCCTCGCTTTCCTCGTCCACATGCAAACGGTAGTACCCTATTGCCACACGCAGCTGCCGCAGGGCATCCTCTGGTTTTCCTTCATTGAGCAGAGCGGTTGCCAGTCCATAGCGCGAAGTGGAAATGATGAGGGAGTCACCGGTTTCGAGGGCGGCTTGCAGGGACTGTTCATAATTGTTGCGTGCCTCGGTGTTGTTGCCCATCTCCAGGAACATCTCACCCATGTTGTAATAGAGCGTTGACACGCTTTCGTTCCACCCGTAGCGCTGGAAGATGGGGAGCGCCTTGAGGTAGTAATCCATGGCGATGTTAGGCATGCCTTGGATGTTGTAGAGATTGCCTATGGTGCCATAGAGCGCGGAATACATGTCGTCGATTTCCTCCTGCGAATAACGGCCGCTCTTTTCAGCCTGACGAGTCACCTCAAGCGAACGCTCGTAGCAATGGAAGGCTGAATCGTAAAGACAAGCCCCATAGGCATGTTGGCCGAGGATGCGGAATGCGTTCTGCCGAACCAAAAGTCCTTCCCCTCGCGCCTTATCCGTCAGTTTGATGATTTCCTTTGCATGAGCGATGGACTTGGCTCCATCGGTCTGGATATATCCCCACATCAGTTCGGAATGTGCCCGCAACTGGTCCTCCCACGAAAGCCCAGGTTGCCTCAGCACCACCTCTAAGGAATCGACCTTTCGGTTGCGGTGGTCGCGATAAGCCCAGCATGCAGAGACTTTGATGCAAAGGAGAAATATCACGAAGACAATGGGATATGTCCTTGGGATATATCCTTTTTCTTTCATCCAATATGTATCTTTGTTTCTCATTTCTCCGTTAGCAACAACTGCAAATATAGACAAAAATTCTTTTATACAAGAAAACATACACCATATTAGTGAGATGACCACCCCCAAATGGGGTATGGCATGAAAAAAAAGTTTTATCATCAAAGTGTGATTTTCAAGCGATTATTTTTGGAAATCATAAAATTTCCATATCTTTGTCAATTAAAAGTTTGCATATATCCCAACAGCAATGATGAAGACATTCAACACAGCAGGAACCTGCCGCCCTAATGAACACTATATGGTGGACATCACCGATCGATTGGAAACAATCCGAAAGATGGTGGTCAAAGGCGACTATTTCTGCATCAACCGCGGAAGGCAGTATGGAAAGACTACTACACTGGCGAATCTTAAAGGATATTTGGAGCAGTTTGGTTACTGTGTGTTTTCCATTAGTTTTGAAAAAGTAGATAGTTCTTATTTCCAGACCCAATCCACTTTGGGGGCGATCATTCTCCGATTGCTCGCTTTATGTGTGAAACGAAATAAGACAAACCATCTTGATACTGTTTGCGCAGAGGAAGTGTTGTCGTTCCAAAACACCCATTCCACCGAGTGCTCCATCTTCGACATGAGCGAATTCTTGATTCAATTGTGCGGAAACAACTCCCATCCTATCGTTCTGCTCATCGACGAGGTTGACCAAGCCAGTGCCCATGAGTCTTTTCTGAAGTTTCTTGGAGCGCTTAGAGACATGTATTTGAATAGAGGAGACGATCCTGCTTTCCAATCGGTCATTCTTGCCGGCGTTTATGACATTAAGAACCTCAAAATAAAAATACGTACAGAAGAGGATCACCAATACAACAGCCCTTGGAATATTGCTGTACCTTTTGAGGTTGACATGAGCCTTTCTCCAGAAGGTATAGCTGGCATGCTTGCTGAATACAAGACCGACCACGAGCTTACATTTGATGAAAACGAGGTGGCACAGATGATCCACGACTACACCTCTGGCTATCCTTTCCTTGTTAGCCGTATCTGCCAGAAGATTGAACAAGAGAAATGGACATGGAATAAAGAGGGAGTTCAGAAAGCCGCTAATGCCATACTCATGGAACGAAACACCCTGTTTGACAACATGATTAAGAAGCTGGACGATTATCCGGAACTTAAGAAGCTCCTGAAAGGCATCTTGTTTGAAGGCAAAAAGAAACCCTACTCTCCAGACGAGAAGTATATACAAATTGCCACCATGTTCAACTATATCGTGAATAAAGACGGCTATGTGGCAATAGCATGCAGATTGATGGAGACCCGACTTTACAATCTCTTTATCAACGAAGATGGAGATGAACTTTTGATGATGCAAGGACAAGCAGACAAAAATCAGTTTATTCATGATGGGAGCATCGACATGCCTCATCTTATGGAACGCTTCGTCATCCACATGAATCAGACTTTTGACTTGGATAAGGATCACCAGTTCCTTGAAGACAATGGCAGGGAAATCTTCCTCACCTATCTGCGGCCTATCATCAATGGGGTCGGCAACTATTACATTGAGGCTCAGACACGAGACCACAATAGAATGGACGTCATCGTGGATTACCTTGGCACGCAATACGTCATAGAACTTAAAATCTGGCGTGGCAATGCATATAACGAACGGGGTGAAGAACAATTATGCCGCTATCTGGAATATTATGATTTGCAAACCGGATTTCTTGTATCATTCTGTTTCAACAAGAAGAGGAAATCTGGGCTGTTGCCTCCTGTGAAATTGAAAGGCCGCACCCTGATTGAAGCCATTGTCTAAAAAACGCATAATGATATTTACAACCTACTACAAACGGAATAAAAACAACAAGAGTATATGGAAAAAAGACTTCTTTTGCTATCGGTCCTCGCATTGACAATGCTGAGTTGCACCAATGCTTCCAACAAAGAACAGAAGAGCCAGGAAGGTGACAAACAAGTGACTTCACTCCTCGACAAAGACAATGCCGATGCTTCAGCCACCACCTCTACCGATGGCATAGGCATCCCCCTACCCGCTCCCTTCGAGCCTGGACCACTCGACTACATTCCCGATGCGGAGAACGATGAAGAAGTGGTATTGACGATGGCCAACTTAGGTTTTTGGGACAATGTGGAAAGCATGAAGAAAGGTCCTTTCTGGAAGTTGTTCTGCAGCCTATATCCCCAAATAGAGTCGATCAACAAACTGACGGTTGACAATGGCGAGGGCTGCATCTGGTTGATCGTGCCTTGGGAAGAGAACACTTCTCTGGCCATCAACGAATACAACATGGAAATGTTTCTTGGCAACCAATCCACCGACGACGGTCAAGTCTATTACCGTACGGAGCAGGCTGAACCCATCCTCATCCGCACCAGCATGGACGACCCTGGCAGCGTACTGATCAACGCGGTGACCAACAGCGGCGTGACCATGGGATGGCTTCCCACTCAGGAACCGAGTACCAACAATCTCAGAGACCAGAATGGAGTGGGTATCATCACCTACGACCCATTATTCTATTTCGTACATTATGGTCCTTACTACAATGCTGACTACAACGGCGAGAATATCAACCTGCGTTTCTTCGCTGACCGACAGTTGTTCTTCAACGGACACATGGGCCATTATTTCTGCTACGACACCGCAGATGGAGAACAAGGCTTGTATATGAAGTGTGGCGACATGGAGTGCTTTGGATTTATCGACGGAAAGGTGGAAGACGAAAAGTTCACCCTGACCGTCAAGGAAGGAAGCATCAATGGTGCAGGAAAGGGCACCAAACTGACATTCGAGTGTAGCGAGGGCGTCTAACCGCTAAAACTTTTGGCCTATGAAAAAGAGCACTTTCTATTTATCCCTGTCCTTATGCCTCGCATTGTTGTCGTGCAGCGATGGGGGCTATAAAGTGGAGGGCGACATGGTGAGTTTCGAGAACTGGACCTTCAGTTTCGGTCCTCAGAAATACGTGCTTTACGATGCCGATCCCAATAGCTTCGAAACGCTGAAAGACTGGTTGGCGAAAGACAAGCAGCATGTGTGGTATCAACAGGCATGGATTGAAGGGGCTGACCCTGCCAGCATCAAGGCCGACAAACAGCCGCTCTGCCACGACGCCAACGACTATTATTTCAAAGGGGAAGCACTGCACGTGTCGGACATGCAGACGTTCAAAGTCATCGACTTAGACTCTTACTTCATTGGCAAGGACAAAGATTACTGCTATACCACCGATGGACGCTTCAAAATCACCGACTACAAGGCGTTCGAACGCATCGGATACCGCCACTCTACCGACAGCCACCATGTCTATTACTACACGGAAGTGGTGGAAGGCGCTGACCCCAAGACGTTCGAGGAAGATCAGATAGCCTCCAGCGTGGGCAAGGACAAGAATGGTATCTATGAAGGCATCCATCGGGTGGAGACCACCAGTCCCGACACCTACACCAGCATCGGCTTCGGCTATGGACGCGACGAGCACAACATCTATTATGAGGGACGTCGTTGCCCTGACATCGATGCTTCCACATTCGAGATGACAGAAGCCATCTGGGCCAAAGACAAGGACCACATCATCGCCAAGGGCAAGCCTCTGGAGGGTGCCGACACAGCAAGTTTCGTCACAGTGTGGTATTCCGCCTACGACAACGACCAAGCATGGTACAATGGAGAAGAACTGCCGGGTATCGATATGGAGACGTTCACCTGTGATTCTTCATGGGCCACCGACAGTCTCCACATCTATCATCAAGGGCATCTGCTGGAAGGTGTCATTCCTTCGGAAGTGAAGATGGATATGGACTATGTTGTGGCGAAAGACAAGGTGTGGTATGGCGACAAAATCCTGGAGGATGCCGATGCTGCCAGTTTCGAGATCATTGAAGACCCCCAAGGACCCAACAGGACCATCAGCTTCGATGCGCGCGACAAGTCCTGGCACTACCTTCAAGGCAAGAAGGTCTGCAGGACCGAAAACGTCAAACATTGACCATTGAACATTGACCATTGAACATTGACCATTGAACATTGAACATTGAACATTGAACATTGAGCGAGCCCTGTGCCCGGGCTTTCAAGCCCGGTGTAATCATTCTAAGAACCAATAACCCTCCCCCCCTCAATAACCAATAATCAACAACCATTCCAATACCCCTCCCACATGAGAAGATTTTTCATCATACAAGCCCTCCTGCTTTGCATAAGCCTCAACGCCATAGCACAGGAGATTCATAGCGTGAAAGTGAACGTGCAGCTGCGTAGCGACGGCAGCGCCTTGATCACACAATACTGGGACGCCACGGTCGTGAAAGGCACCGAATGGTATATTCCCATCGACAATCTCGACCAGATGAGGGTCGATAGCCTCCAAGTCTCTGAAAACGGCATACCGTATATCAGCGAGGGCGACAACTGGGATGTGGACCGCAGCCTGAAAGAGAAGAAAGGACGGTGTGGCATCGTACGCAAGGCACGCAACGCCGTTGAATTGTGCTGGGGACAGGGTAGCTACGAGCGCCATCATTGGACAGCCAGTTTTGTGGTGAGCGGTCTGGTGCAGAGCCTCAACGACTACGATGCTTTCAACTTCATGTTCATCAACCCTGACTTGGTCGCTCCACCCCAAGTGGCACGGGTGGAAATAGAGAACTGTGCCGACACGACGCTATGGACGAGTGAAAACACCAAAGTCTGGGCTTTCGGTTTCCATGGCGAGATCAACGTGGTTGACGGCAAGATTGTGGCGATGACCACAGAGCCAATGGTTAGTGAAAGCAGCATGATTGTGATGGTCCGCTTCGACAAGGGCATGTTCCAGCCCACGGTCAGCCGCGACATGCAGTTTGAGCAGATGCACCTCCGCGCGATGGAGGGCAGCGACTATCGGAAAGACGATTCTTCAGGTCCCTTCTCCAACTGGTCGTGGGGTGAGATCTTCTGGGGTATCGTCAGCGCCATCCTTTTCATCTTCTTACCTCTGGCGATGTGGATATGCACGTTGCTGGGATATAAATACAGCAAGAGCATGTTCGGCTTAAGGAAAATCACGGAATGGTACCGCCAAGCACCTCTGGACGGCAACCTCTTCGCTGCATTCTACGTCTTGAGAAAAGGCAATCTCTTCTCTGAAGGCGACCTCTCCACACATAAGATTGTGGGTGCGCTTTTCTTGAAATGGATTCTCGACGGAGTGGTCAAGGCTGAACCCGACGAGAGGAGGAAGAAAGTGGTCAATCTTGTCTTCAAGGGCGATCCTTCTACAGTGGAGATGAGCGATGCTGAACGTGAACTGTACTACATGGCTCGCGAGGCTTGTGGCGACAATCTGATCCTGGAGGACGGTGAGTTCAGGAAGTGGTCGAAGAAGAAATACAGCAAGATTACCAAGTGGCCCACCAAAGCAGAAAACGAGGGCAAGAGCTACCTGAAGGCGAAAGGGTATTTAGCAGGTAGTGAAACGGGGACAGAAACAGGGCAAGTGGAGATGCGCCATGTCATCGAACTGAGGAACTTCCTGAAGGACTTCACCAAGATTGATGAACGCACCGTGATGGAGACCATCCTTTGGAAAGAGTATCTGATCTATGCACAGCTCTTCGGCATCGCCGACAAGGTGAGCAAGCAGCTGCAGAAACTCTACCCTGCCGAGATGGAAGAATTCTCCAGGAGCATCGGTACTGACTATGGCACCTTCATGCGCACCATCTCCTACAACAACTCCATGACCAGCTCGGCTGTGCTCCAGGCCATCTCCAAGGCTTCTGGTGGCAGTGGTTGGAGTGGCGGTGGCGGCAGCTCGTCCTTCGGCGGTGGCGGCGGCTTCAGCGGCGGCGGCTCCGGTGGCGGCAGCCGATGATGTCCTACCTATAGATATCCTCTTTCTTAAGTTCCACTACTTTACCGAATCGCGCCAGGGCTTTGAAATCGGTTTGCTTCCTGTCGCCAATCACAATCCATACGCGGGTGTTGCCGGCGATATGCTGACGGTGGAAAGCCATGATGTCCTGAGCCGAGAGTGTGGGCACGATACCCACCGTCGTGGCATTCGGATTGGAGGAATAGCCGAAAAGGCGTTCATTGGCAATGTAAACGGGAATGGAACGGAAGGTGGGATAGCTGTTCTGGATGTCGTTCAGAACGGTTTGCTTGGTGGCTGACAGGTTCTCCTCTTTCATAGGCAACTGCCTGAGCAACGAATCGACCACCGACATGGCCTCGAGGGTCTTGTCGGCTTGGGTGCCTGTGGCGGTGACGTAAGCCAAGGTCTCGTTGGGTCGGGTCAGAGGGTTGGTCGTGATACTATAACCTGAGGTGGAATAAGCCAGCGAACGAAACTCACGCACATGCTGGAAGAGCACCGACGACATACTGCCTCCGAAGTAATTGTCCCAAAGGAGCAAAGTGGCTCGCTGTTCAGCCGAGGGCAATGGCTGGATGGACTCATAACTGACTACGGTGTTCTGCCTCGACTTGGGTACATGGAAGAAAAACACAGTGGGCTCATCGTAGGATTGCAATGGGCGGAAGGTATCAACCGGCTTCTTCCGACATTGCCCAAGTGGCAAGGCTGCTTCCGACAGTTCCGCAACCGTCTGCAAGGGTTGTGTTCCAGTGTAGATAATCTCGCAGTCATAGGTCTGCAACTCATGTAAAAGGTGGATCAGATCGTCATTGGTCAATGCCTTCACGTCTTTTCTCGTGGGCTGCCGCAGGAAGGAGGACTGCTTGCCGTAGGCGACACGCTGAATCATCGCCGTTGTGACGTCGTCCTTTTGTTGGCCAAATCCCTTACGCTCCACTTTGTCTTCAGACCGTATGTCTTTCAGGGCTTTCGGGTCGCCTTTGGCTGATTGCAGGAAATGGGCGAGCAATTCCAAAGCTGGCTTCAACTGGTCGTCGGGACCCTGCAGACTGAAAACGAATGTCCTGTTGCCGGCACCCATATTCAGGCTAACACCCATGCGTTGCAAGGCCTGCCCCATCTGCTGCTTGCTGAGTGAGTCGGTACCGATGGCGTTCAGATAGGCATCGAGGATGGCGAGCTGGGGAGTATGCTGGATGCCGTCCTTGAAACGCAGGGTGAAGTTGAAGATGTCGTTGAGGGGATTGGTCTTATAATAGAGGGTGGCGTGATCACTGATTGGGTATGTGGTGGCATCGTGTTCAAAATCCACCAGGCGAATGTCGGTTTTCTCCACGGGTATCTTCTCCAGCTCCAACGCCAACGCTGACTTGGCGTCGGTGTTCTTGGGACTGATGGGTGTGTATCCTGGCTGACTGAGCGTCTCCTTCTTGGGGATGCCGAACTTCTTCTTGAAAGTGATATGGTTGGCATGATAGTATTTACGGGCTGCCTGCATGACATCCTCTTTGCTCACATTTTTGATGGCCTCAATCCTGTCGATCAGGTCTTGCCAACGATGTCCCCTGGAGAAGACATCAATCATGGCTTCGGCGCGCGACTCGATACTCTCCATTCCGCTCTGTGCTTCCATCAGCATATCGCGCTTCTGAGCTTCCAACTGCCAGGCACTGAAGTCACCGTCGATGATACGCTGGACTTGTTGCATGCAGATGGACTCGGCTTTCTTCATCTTACCCATCAGGTTGGGAACGATGATGAGGGCTGTACCTCCGGCATCGGAAAGGGACATGCTGGTGGCCTCAGCCACCTGCAGATGATGCTCGTTGACCAGGGAGTCGAGCAGTCCTGCCTTGGAGTTGGAAAGCAAACGGTTGGCCAAGTATAGGGCGTTGGCATCGGGGTCGAAGTCGGTTGGCGCTTTGTAAACCAGCGCTTCGATGCCTATCAGGGGGATGGGGAAAGTCACTTTGCAGACCTGATGCTGATCGATGTCGGGCATGGGACTGCTGACACGCTGCGGCACCACACCCCTTGGAATGCGTCCGAACGTCTGTTCCAGCAACGTGGTGAGAGATGCGTCGGGATGGATGTCACCACAGAGTATCAACCCCATGTTCGATGCCACATAATATTTCTTGTAGAAGGCTTCCATCACCGACAGCTGAGGGTTCTTCAGACTTTCCGTAGAACCGAGTATCGGATAGGCGTAGGGCTGATTCTTGAAGATGGTGCCGAAGATCTTCTCTATGGCATCTCCAGCAAGGTCGGATGTGCGGTTCTTTTCCTCATACACGTTTTCCAACTCACCTTGGAATCCACGGAAGACGGGATGGAGCAGCCGTTCGGAGTTCAGGATGCACCATTGCTTGATATACTGCGGAAGGAAGGAGTTGTGATAGTAAGTCACGTCGTAACTGGTCGCCGCATTCAGTCCACTGCCGCCATAGAGCGAGACGAGACGACTGAACTCATTGGGTATCATATAGTCGGCAGCCTTGAGGCTCAATGCATTGATGTGCTTCTGGATCTTGTATCTTTCCGCATCGTCCTTGGCTCTGCTGAGCTGGTCGTATTGTGCGGAGATGGAGTCGAGCCAGGGCTTTTCCGCCGCATAGTCTATTGTGCCCATGCGGTCGGTGCCTTTGAACATGATATGCTCGAAGTAGTGGGCAATGCCTGTGTCAGGACAGTCTTTGGAGCCTGCCTTCACCACCACCGCACCAAACACCTTGGGTTGAGAGTGGTCTTCGTTCAACCATACGGTCATCCCGTTATTCAGGGTGATTTCCTTGACTTGCAGGGCTTGGGGCGTCTGCGAACCTACCATGCCCGCAAAGAGCAACGATATCGAAAGAATGAGTATCCGTTTCATGAAAGTACATATTTGAAATGCTGAAAAACATAATAATGACAAAGATAGCAATAAAGATACAAAAAAGATGTACTGA
>CAMOWU010000062.1 GCA_946628545.1 uncultured Bacteroides sp.
ATGATGAATTCGCGTCCTCCTGACGCGTCGCAGGCAGGGATGCCTGCGTACCCTCGTTCGCATGGCAGCATGCTAAGCATGCCAATTCGCAATTGTAGGAGGTGCGGCATTCCTGCCGCACAAAAGATTTGAAATAGAAAGCCTTTTAATGCTATTCGTCAAGAAAGACTTATGATAGTGTTCGGCAGGAATGCCGAACCTCCTACTCTGGCCTTTGCGTAGCTTCCTGATTTTTCATTTGTTTTTTGTTACAGCTAATAATATGTCTATATGTATATATGATAATACTTATTCTTAAAAATACGTATTTTTATTCGGCCTGAGAATAACTGGTTTCTCTCTTACGAATACGAAACGAAGGATCGATAAAGTTAATCGGCTGAATTAGTGCTTTTTGTTCCAATGTTTTTCGAGTCTGCGTGCTTCTTGCTCGGTGATGTATGTCACGGCTCCGTGCTTCTGCTCGGAGAAGTTGGTCCGTTTCATGGGGCAGGTGGGGTCGTCGAAATACCCGATGGGGTGGTAGGTGAAGAAGTCGCGTGTCTCCACAAATCCGAAGTTCATGGGTTTACGTCGGAAGTTGTCGAACATGACGACGTATGTGTCGCTGTCGAGTCGTTTCCAGCAGTTGGGTGCCTCATGTCCCTGCCGTTCGCCATCGAAGTAGTATTCGTCGAAGGTGTAAGGTCCGGTGATGTGTTGTGCCGCGGCGTGCTTGGGTGTGGCGCCGCTTTGGTGGCTCACGTAGAAGAGGTGGTAGGTGTCGCCCACTCGGATGATGTCGGAGTCGATGATGTTGTAGGCATCGTCGGGTGCAGCCGCCAGGAGACGAGGAGGTCCTATGAGTGTGTTGAAGTCTTGATTGATATAGGCATAGTAGAGTTTGTTGCGTCCGTTGCCCTGGCGTGTGGTGAAATGGATCATCAGTTGTTTAGTCTCTTCATCATAGACCGTTTCTGGTGCCCAGACGCACCCCACCTCCGACCATTTCATGTCGTCTTGGTCGGGCAATTTTGTGAAGTCCATGTTTGTTCGGCTCCAGTGGATGAGGTCGCGCGATTTCATCAGCACCAGTCCACGGTTGTTGCCCCACTCATAGAGTTTGGCATCGCGTTCCCACTGGGTGTTGCGTTTGCCGTCGCGCAGTCCGAAGACGTGGAGGTCGGTCATGGCGAGATAGAAAGCCCCGTCGGGTCCTCTGAAGATATGCGGGTCGCGTATGCCATGTTGTTCGGCTATGCTGTCGCCCCCTATGACAGGTTGGTCGTCGTTGAGTGCAGTCCATGTGTAGCCATCACGGCTGATGGTCATGTGCAGTCCGTGGTCCTGGTCTTTGTGATAGACCATGAGGTATGCGCTCAACTTTCCGGCTTGTGGGCTCGACGCTTCTGCTAGTGTCGGGACTTCTCCCATTTCGCGGATGGGTGTTGGCTGTGCGAAGGTGCTCGTCGTGAGGCCAAGGGCGAGGATGAAAGATAGTGTTTTCTGCATGACTAATGTTTATTTTTCTACGAAGGTGTTGAAAGAATGAGGTTGAAGTGTGGTGTTGAGGTATCGCTTGCCTACAGGAACAGACACTGAGGTGGCGACATCGTTGGTTGTGCCGCAGATGACTACCCGCCTTCCGTCGGGCCTGATGAACACGATGCTCTGCGTGCCAGTCTCTTTTTTCCAAGGTTGAAACCAGAGGACCTTGCTGCCAGGAGTGACGAAATGCGAGAAATGCTTCACTGCATAGTATTCGGGTGTGTAGCGGAAAGTCTTGTCGCGCGAATCCACTTGGATAAGAGCATTTTGCTTCCATCCCCATGGACTTTGTCCGTTGTCGCAGAGGATGAAGTTCCAGATGCAGTACTCGTCGCATCCGCGTCCCACGTATTCGTGGAGCAAGAAGAAGGTGTGCTCTCCCGCTTTCCAGTCCATGCTTCCGTTGCCGCACTCGCTTTCCGACTGCATGAGGTGGAGGTTGGGGTAGTGCTCGCGCATGTAGTCGAGGTTCTCACGCCCTTCCCATTGGAATCCGAGTCCTAAGACCTTGTCGGACAATCCGCTCACAATCTTCTGCACATAGTCCTGACGGTTGGTGTTGAATGTGCCGAGGTAGAGTTTCACGTTGGGATGCTTTTGTTTGAGGGTGGGGTAGAGGTAATCTCGGTTGAAGAGGATGGTGCCTTCTGCAGTCCAGGCGCATCCAGGGTAGGGTGTGTAGCTGTAGGCCTCGTTCTGATACATCACCATGTCGATAGGTATGCCTTCCTCGGCGTAGAGGTCGATGAACCGGCAGAACATATTGGCATAGGCTTGCAGATAGCGCGCGTCTTGGATGAAATAGTTCTGCGTGGCCAGTCGGCGCGGGAACTGGTTGCCTCGTTCTCCTTGAAGTTTCATCTCATCGGGGTCGTTGTTGGTGACTTCTCCGAAGAGCAGTGCGTCACGCTCTTTGGGCTGATGGTTCCACTGGCTGCTCAGCACGGGGTAATCTTGGTTGACTTTCATCCATGTTGGAGGGCTCCAAGGCGATACCCAGAAGGTCATGTCGGGTTGCCACCGCTGTGCCATCTTGACAAGCTGTATGACGTTTTGCTTGTCGTGCTCTATATTGAAATGCGCCAAGGCGAAGTCGCCCGGTACCGTGTCGCACGAATACCAAGCCCGGCTGTAGTCGTTGGCGTTCATGGTGAGTCGTCCACGGGTGAAGCGCAGGTCGCCATCGGGTGCGAAGATGTCGTGCATGATCTGGTTCTGCTCTTCAGGTTTTAGTAGTCGTATGGCGTCGAGATCCAGTTCGTTGAAGCAGGTTCCCCAAGAGATGAATGGTTTGCCGTCTTTGTACGACAGGTGGTCTATGTTGGCTATTTCCGTTTTGGGCTTGCTGGCCAGAGAGGTTCTCCCCTTTCGTTGCCAAGCGGCTTGTTGAGTGGTGACGAACTGCGTGAAAGTCTGAGCAGTGGCAACAAGACTAAAGGAGATGAGACAGATAAAAGTCGGGATTCTCATGGAAGTGAATTGTTTTTTTATTTTGTTGAAGTTACTTATTTCCTCAGGAAGTAGCCACAAATTTATATAATTCTGCTTGATTTTAACAGAATATGCCCAAAATGGAAACAATTTTTCCTACTTTTTTTTATAAAAAACACTACTTTTGCCCCGTATCATTGAGATTTGGCACCTTAAACGATAAAATTTTTAATAACTATAAATCTTTCAGCTTTATGAAAACTATGAGTATTACACGATTCATGACCACTGCTTTGTTGCTGTCCAGTCTATCTGTCTCAGCCGCAACATGGGACAAACCCGTCCCCAGTGGCAGTACGTTGGTGAATGGAGAGAGATTCTTCATCTACAACAACTCTGCGGAGAAGTTCCTCGACACTCGGGGGGAGAAAGTGGCATTTGCCGACGAAGGCGACACCATCACGTTCATCCAACAGGCTGACGGAGACTGGAAGTTGCGAGGCTCCAACGGCTATATGTATGCAGACTTGGAGTATGTGGGCTGTGACGGAAGCGATGAGGAAGCCAACAGCCTCTGGTACGCCGAGAAGCAAGCAGGTGGCTACTATTGGCTGCGTCCGTCGAAGAACGACCCCGACTTCCTCTGGGCCAACTATCCCGACATGTGGACCGGTCTGGCATGGGCATCTTGGTCGGTTGCCCCCATCATCAAGTCAGCTGATGGCGACATCAACTGGTATGTCCTCTCCCTTCAGGAATATGAGGATTTCCAAAGCAAACTCGCACTCCATCGCCTGATGACCGAGATGCAGGGCTATGGCTACGACGTGGCCCAATTGCTGACCGTCTATCAGACTGGTAAGGGTAAGTCGGACTACGACGCCGCCATCGCCAGTGTGCAAGACGAACTGGAGAAACTGCGCCTTGAAAACGCTTCAGACGACAAACCCTACGATGTCACCTCCATGTATTTGCGCAATGCCGACTTGACCGAGAACTGGGAAGATGGCGGGCATGATGTTCCAGGTTGGACGATGGTTCCCGCTTCGTTCTGCGGTATGGGTGAATTCGACAACGAGGGTTTCTATCCCGATAACAAGACCTTAGGTTCTTGGGCCGCAGCGGCTTTTGGCGACAACAAAGTATATCAGCAACTAACAGGGCTGAGGAACGGTAAGTATAGATTCGGCAACTATGGTTTGTGGATCCGTCATACCGGTCAGGAAGGTGATCCCATCAAGGGTGCCTACATCTATGCCAAGGTAGGCGACAAACTCTACCAACAACCCCTTGCTGACACAGGCTGGTGGCGTGGCCTTTCCGAAGTGGTTTTCGAATGCCGTACAGGCGAGGCCGAAGTGGGTATCATGTTTGAAGGCACCAACGTCGGTCAGTGTGTCATCCTTGATTTCAAACTGGAGTTCCTTGGAGAGTCCTCAGTCGCCGACCGCCTCAACGAACTGATTGCCAAGGCCCAGGCTTTGATTGATGCAGATGCCATCAACGACACATACCTTGAGACCCTCAGCAACGATATCAAGAAAGCCAACGAACTGATTGCCTCTGGCGATGCACCCGCAGGCGAGACACTCTTCGCCACTTTTGAGAAAGACTACGATGAGGCTCTCGCCAATCAGGAAGCTTACGTCAAACTGTTGGCCCTGATGGAGAAAGCCCAGGAAACATTGGCTATGGGGGATTCCGACGACATGAGTCTTCTGAGCGACTATCTCATTGACAATGACTTGGAGATGGGCACTAAGAATCATGAATACGACAATGCCAGGATTGACGCGATTCTCAAAGACCTGACCAATCTTATCGACAAGGCCGCGAACTCTGTGGTAGCCGCAGGAACAGATGTCACAGACTTGCTGATCAACGGACATTTCGACACTACAGGTGGATGGACAGCCACCCTCAATGACTTCAGCATCAATCCCGACCTGAAGATCATGGAGCGCTGGTGGGCAGACTGGAAAGGCGAGCAGGTGGTTGAGAATGTGCCTAACGGTACCTATCGCCTTGAGGTCCAAGGCTTCCAGTGGTGCCATTGGGACTGGTCGGGCGCAGACGCCGACTGGGCTGCAGGCGACGGATCCTACAACTTGAATGTGAAGTCAAAGGTCAGACTCAACGACAACGAAGTGAGCATCTATAATGTCTTCGCTTGCGGAGAAACCGACATCACACAGGGCTTCCAGACATCTGCTGGCTACTACGTGCCAAACGATGCCACCACAGCACTGCTCTTCTTCGAGCGCGGACTCTATAATAATGTTGTGGAAGCCACCGTCTCCGACAATACGTTGAAGGTGGAGTTCGACTGCTCCCAAAATGGATTCTGGAACTGCTTCTACAACCTTCACCTGATCTATGTGGGAGCAGATACCCAAGAGGCTTTTGCAAAACTCAAGGACGCTATGGCAGATGCCAACCAAGTGTTGCCACAGAAGATGGAAGGCAATCTGCGCAAGGCCATAGAGGAAGCACTGGCCAGTGCCAGCGACATCCTTGCCGACAAAGATTCGAAGTACGACGTCATCAACAAGGCTACAAGAAACATTCTCTCCCTCGTCAACCAGGCTACTGCCAGCGCCAAGGAATACAGCCGCCTGAATGCCGCACTCGACATGGCTGCTGATGCCCTGAAGGATGCTACAGCCGCCCAGACTGAGGCTGGAAAGCAACTCCAGACCCTCTACAACTCCAGCAAAGCTGATTATGACTCTGAGTATCCTACCTTCAACGACGAAACGCTCTCTTCCACCATCGACCAGATAGAGGCACTCATCACCCAGGCCAAGATCGGTTCGGGTATCAAGGAAGGCGACGACCTCACGGCTCTCATCATCAACCCCAGTTTTGAGAACACCTACGGTAACGACATCTCTGTAGGAGGCGCCACACATAACACACCTTATGGCTGGAGCATGACCGTGGAAGGAAAACTTTGTCTGACGGCCCAGGAACTTTACGATGCAGGCATCAACAGTTTCACTGCCATCGAGGAAAACAAATACACCACCGACGGCAATTATTCCTACTGCTTGCTTTCAGCTCCTGTACCCGACTCTTATCTTTGGCAAACCATCAAGGGACTTCCTGGCGGAACCTACAGGGTGAGTGTGGATATGAATGTCACCTACGAGGGAGGATGCTCACGCCTCACAGGGCAAAGGCTTCTGGTCAACAATGTGGCACAATATTATGGTAAGCCTGAGTTCTACATCGAATCAGAACTCGACAACCTGCACCCTGAAGAGGTGGCCCGTACATTTGCCGGTTACGATGAGGTCAACTCCACAGAGACAGGCGAGGCAGGCGACATGGGCAATATGACCACACTTTCCGTGGATGTGTTCATCGCCGACGGTCAACCCCTGACACTGGGTGTGCGCACCGATAACAATAAGTCGGCTATGAACCGCAACTACGATGAAAACTGGTGGGATTGCTGCGGCCGATTCAAGATTGATAACTTCCGACTCATGTGTGTGAGCACTGATGTCACTGGTATTGATTCCGTAGAATCCAAATCAACAGCCAAGGGCGATGCCTACAATCTCATGGGTATCAAGGTCGATCCAGAAACGGTTCGAGGCATCTATATCCAGAACGGCAAGAAGTACATCAGAAAATAACGGAGTAGGGATTCAGTCATTCTCCCCGCTCAACACCTTGGCGCAATCTCTCCCTTTGTGGGCGTGATTGCGCCTTTCTTGTCTTTAGGAAGGTCCACGAAAACATTTTTTCCTGTTTCTGATACATAAAAGCGCATTATTTGTTCTCGGAATCACTATCTTTGCAAAAAAAACGAACAGATATGAAACGATCATCATTATTCATTACTGCTTTCATAGCAGCTACTTCATTCACTGCATTGCAGGCGCAGACAGCCATGGAAGTCGCCGCAGACATGGTGCCAGGATGGAACCTGGGCAACACACTCGAAGCCGGACCTTGTGACTGGCTCAGCAATGAACTCGACCACGAAACGGCATGGCAAGAAACCAAAACCACCCAGAAAATCATCGACTACGTCAAGGAAATGGGATTCCGAAGCGTGCGCATACCCTGTGCATGGTATATCCACATGGACCAGAACTACAACATCAGCCCAGTCTGGATGGACAGAGTGCAGGAAGTGGTTGACTACTGCATCAAGGACAGCCTCTACGTCGTCCTCAACGACCATTGGGACAGTGGATGGGTGGAGAGCTCCTTTAAGGAGCAGACGCCCACATCCATCAGCAAGAACGCCTTCATCATGGGGCTGATGTGGAAGCAGATTGCATTGCGCTTCAAGGACTACGACCATCACCTGCTCTTCGCCGGTCTGAACGAGCCTGATGCTGCGGGCGACAACAGTGAGCACCGACAGGATGACATCGATGCCCTGATCAAATATGAGCAGGCATTCATCAACGCCGTCAGACAGACTGGTGGAAACAATGCCAAACGTATTTTGGTCGTGCAAGGACCCACCACCAACATCGATCTCACCTACCAGTATTATCAGATGCCAACGGATCCCACCCCCGATGCCCTTATGCTCGAGGTGCATTTCTACTCGCCTTACAACTTCTGCCAGATGACCAACGACGAGTGGTGGGGGCGTCAGGCATACTACTGGGGCGCAGGAAACCATGTGGAGGGATCAAGCTATAATTCCACATGGGGGGAGGAAGACTACATCCAGAGCCAGATGAGGCAGATGAAAAGCAAGTTCTCGTCCAAAGGCATACCCGTCATACTCGGTGAGTACGGCACGCTATGGCGATCCATGCCAGAAGGCGAGAGCCAAGAAAAGCACGACGATTCTGTCTATGCATGGTACAGGGCGGTGTGCAGATATTCGGTCTATAACGGAATTGTGCCTTTCGTTTGGGATACTAACTTCTGCGGACATCCCAGCGGAACCATCATCGACAGAAAAACACTGACCATCTACAACCAAAGGGCTTATGACGGAATCATGGACGGATGCGCTTCTGTGAAATGGCCCTACATCAGCGCCATCGATCAGGTGCAGGAGCAACCAACCACTTCGACCGGATGCTATACACTGACAGGCATACGTCTTGACAGCGAACCCGATAAGGGGCTGTACATCAAGGAGGGAAAAGTGTATTATCGTTAATGGAAGCGTCATGTAGATGACATTCGTATATTAAAACACGCGAGACAATGAAATCACGAAAGTTCTTTTTTATGATGAGTGCGCTTGTTCCCGCACTTCTTTTCGCACAAGAGGGCAGTCTGGGAGATGACCGCACCGAGACCGCTGTTGCGGCTGTGAAGACAAACGACGCGTTCGCCAATCCCATCAGCCCTGTGGTCTATTGCGCCGACCCAACAGCCATCGAACACAATGGAAGGATATACGTTTATGCCACTAACGACCATCAGCAGTTCATCGCCAACGGACATGGAGGAAAAAACGACTATGGAGCCATCAAGTCGCTGGTGGTCCTCTCCTCTGCCGATATGGTGAACTGGACCCACCATGGCATCATCCCCGTGGGACAGATTTGTGGCAGCTGGTGTTATGCTTCTTGGGCTCCATCCATAGTCAGCAGGGTGGAGGAAGATGGACTCACCCATTTCTATCTCTATTTCTCCAATTCAGGTGGTGGGGTAGGAGTGATCACCGCTACCGATCCGCTCGGCCCATGGACATCACCACGCAACAGTTCACTCATCTCTCATTCCACAAGAGGGGTTGGCGACTGCAACGCACCTTTCGATCCTGGTGCTGTCATTGATGAGAATGGTGTCGGATGGGTTGCTTTCGGGGGAGGTGATCCAAACAGCACTGGCACGAAGTTGATGCCTGGCAACGCGCGTATCATCAAACTCCATTCCGACATGGTCAACACCGTCGGAAGGGCAAGCGAAATCAAAGCACCATATATGTTTGAGGCGAGCGAACTCAACTTGATCAACGGACGTTATGTCTATACCTACTGCACCCACTGGGTTGACGGTGAAAACTGGGCTGATTATGGTAGCACTCTCTCGCCACCTACGGCTTGCAGTATGACTTATATGGTCAATAGCGGCAATCCGCTCAACACCGACGATTGGACTTACCGAGGTGAGTATTTCGCCAATCCCGGTCGCATGGGCTTTGATTTCAGCAACAACCACACACATCTTCAGAAGTACCGTGGCGCATATTACCTTTTCTATCACACCATGTCGCTCGAGCGATTGAAGAGTTCTCCCGGGAATGGCTTCAGAAGTGTACAGGTCAATAGGGCGCCTGTGGTGGAAAACACCGCCTTGATAGGCAAGGTCACCGCTACGAACCAGGGCACTTCACAACTGGAACGGGTCAATCCTTACCTTTGGCAAGAGGCGGAGATGATGGCCAATTGTGGGGGAATAGAGTATGAGCATCTGGCATGTGCCACCAACAGTGCCTCCAACAGCACCGCCGATGGTACGTTGGCACTGACCGATGTCAGTCCCGGCTCGTGGATCATGGTGAGGGGAGTGAACTTCAATTCCGATTCCCCGACATTGTCTTTCATTGGGCGTCTGGCGGGGAAAGGCATTCTGGAAGTGAGGCTCGACGATAAGGATGCCGCACCTGCTGCCACTTTGAACTTCGATAGTGAGCGCTTGACTGAATTTCAGGTGGATGGGCTCGACGCATCACTTTTCTCCGGTCTCCACAATGTCTATCTTTTCTTTGCCTCTGCCCGCAATGTGAGGTTTGATGCATGGACTTTCGATGATGGTAAGGCCAATAGCATCCGACAACTCCCTATGAAGACGAGCGAATCTGAAAGTGTGGAATATTTTGACCTAAACGGACGGAAAATCAAGTACGGAATAGAAGGTCATACAGGCCAGATGCTGATAAGAAAGACGTTGATGGACAATGGTGTGTCCATAGTGGAGAAAATTGTGGAGTGACGAGGCTTGCTCATTACTCAGAAGATTGTTGCTTGTTCCTCTGTTCTGCCGTTTTCTGATATTCCCTGGGAGTCATCCCGAACTCAGCCTTGAAATTCATGGTGAAACTCTTCAGCGAATTGAATCCTACCATATAGGCGATTTCCGTGACCTGTAGTTGCGAACGCTCAAGAAGCGCTTTGCCACGTTTGACACGGATGGTTCGTATAAATTCAGCAGGCCCCAGACCAGTCACAGCCATGAGTTTCTTGTAGAGGAACGAACGCGACATGCCCAACTGCTCACCAAGCATCTCCACATTCAGCTCGGAATTGCTCATTTGATCCTCGACAATCTTGATGGCTTTCTGAAGGAATTGCTCATCCAATGGAGTGATTGTGATCTCACTGGGGTTGACTTCTAATTTGTTTTTGAAGTCCTGATGGCCTTTAAGGGTCCATTCCAGCAGCTTGGCTACCCTCAAAAGCAACACCTCCACAGAGAAAGGCTTGGTGATGTAGTCGTCAGCACCAAGGCGCAGACCTTCGAGCTGGCTCTCGTCTGTAGCGCGAGCGGTCAGCATGATGATGGGTATATGTGAGGTCTTGATGTCGCTCTTCACCCTACGGCATAGTTCGAAACCGTCAATGTCTGGCATCATCACATCGCTGATGATGAGGTTGACGTTTTCGACTTGCAGTAGATTGAGGGCTTGTTTTCCGTTGCTGGCTGTCAAGACTTGGTAGTGCTCACTTAGGTTCGACGACACAAATGACACCATGTCTGCATTGTCGTCAACAACCAGGATTGTTGGCTGTTCTCCACCCTCAGCTGGTTTTCTGACGTTTTCGTCCTTTGTGTTGTTCTCTTCTATTGTCTCAGCAGGCTGTGATGTTTCTTGTGTCGTAGGCAGTGTGACAAGAAACACACATCCTGTGGGATGATTGTCGCGAACACTCACCTCACCTCCGTGCATGTCCACGTATTCCTTCACAATATGCAGGCCAATGCCACTGCCTGTCTGCGATTCATCGTTCGTTCCGGATTGGAAGAAACGTCTGAACACTTTTTGCTTCTCTGCATCGGGGATACCTCTGCCTGTGTCCGCCACCTCAATGCAGGCTTTGTCCTTGACTTTCTTGACATCGACCGTCACGCTGCCACCCTCAGGTGTGAACTTGAAGGCATTCGACAAGAGGTTGTACATGATTTTGTTCATTTTCTCCTTGTCATAATCCATCATCAGCGTGTCTTCCTCACTGTCCCAAGAGAAAGAAATACCACGCTCATCGGCATACCCCTTAAACGAAAGGCAGATGTTGTAGATCTGGGCTGTCAAGTCGGAGGTGCTTGGCTGTAATGATTCTGCTCCTACGTCCAGGCGCCGGAAGTCGAGCAATTCCCCAACTTGGCTGAGCAGCAGCTGGGCGTTCTTTTTGATAGACTTCAGTTGTGAGAGAAGCATCGGAGGATTTTCGCCTTTCTCCAATTGCTTCACGATCATCTCTACAGGCGATATGATGAGTGTGAGTGGTGTGCGCAGGTCGTGGCTGATGTTGGTGAAGAATTTCAGTTTCATTTCAGATATCTTCACTAAGTTCTGATGCTCCAGCTCTATTCTTTGTTGTTGCAGTTTGCTGAGTTGTCTGCGTCTGTTCCTCTGCCAAAGCCATGTGCTCAGCATGATGGCAGCAAGGATATATATGAGAAAAGCCCACCCAGACAGATAGAAAGGACTTTTCACATGGATGAGCAATTCACATGAAACTGGGTTGTCTTCTATTTCATCGCAGCATTTGATGACCAGTCGATAGTCGCCAGGACTTAAACCGACGAGGCTGAGGTGGTTGTCTTCTGTATATGCCCAGTCGTTCATCTTGCCTTCCAGTTGATAAGCGTATCGTATGCTGTGCGTGTTGTTCAGTATTCCATTGAAAAAGCCCACCGTGATTCTGGTCTTGTCGTGATCCACCTCTATTCTGCCCTTTGAAGCGTCAACGGGTATGTCATCCACAGTCACATTCTTGATCATCAGGTGGTTCTCTTGCCTGATGGAGAGATCGACTTCTTTGGTGTTGACCACCGTGATTCCTTCTGTGCCACCGAATAGGGCTTCCCCCTGGTCGGTCTGAGTTACTGATTGGGCATTGAAAAATATATTGTACAACCCTTCTTTTCCTGTATAGTTTCTCATGGTATAGGTAAGGTGGTCTTCTTTGTTTCGTACCACACTTAATTTGGAAATGCCTTCGGAAGTGCTGATCCAGAAGTTGCCCGTATCGTCGAGCATGGTGCTCTTGACCATCATGTTTCTTCCATGCTCGTTGTTGCCAATGTGGTAAAGACTGTCGTTTTGGGGGTCGAACAAGGCGATGCTCTTCTGGTAGCCCACTAACAGGATGTTTTTCTTGTTGTCGAAGCAGAGGCTGATCAACATCTGTGATGCGAGCGGATGTGGTGTGAGCAATCGTTGACAATGATAACCATCTTTGCAGCATACAAGACCGTAGGTGGTGGCGATGAGCATCTGCCCATGGTTGTCGAGGCAGAAACTGGTGGCAAGAATATCCGCTCCCGCTTCGTCCTTGATGATTTCCGATGTTCCTTTGCTTTTGTCGAACCGTACCAATGGCCCTATAGCAGCCCCACACCACACATATCCATGCTCGTCGTTGAAGATTCTCCAGGCATAGTCGCTTTTCAATCCTCCATTAGCGGTGCAGTATTGGACATGTTGCTTGGGTGAAAGCACGTGGAAAAGCCCTTCGTTGTAAGTTCCTACCCACACGGTTCCGTCTTTTTCCTCCACAATGCTTGATATGGCGATGTTGGGTAGGGAAGTCTTTTCCGACCTGCCATCGGGATACTCCACGTACAGTCCATCGCCATCAGTACCGATCCACAATCGTTGTGAGGAATCGTGGTATAGAGCACTGACATCTCCATACTGACGACCGCGGCTGGAAAAAATCTCTCCTTTGGAAGAAAGGTATGATACACCGGTCTTGAAGTGGCCGATCCAGACAATCTGCTGCTTGTCGATGGCAAGAGCGGTGATGTTGTCCGAACTGATTGACATCCAGTCGTCTTTTGTCCTTTTCACATTGCTGACTTCGTGGGTCAGCTTGTCGTAGATGTATAGCCCGCAATGGTCTGTACCTATCCAGACTGAGCCTTGTCCATCGTCCATCACACGCCTGATGGCATTGCTTTCCGCGTTGTTTCCATCATGTAGTCTGAAGAGGGGATGAAGTGCTTTTCCTCTGCTGTCGAAATGAGCCACCCAATTATCCATCAGGGAATAGACCCAGAACTGATTGTCGGAGTCAATGTAGGAACCATAGAAGTCGCCGTTTTCTTTTTTAGATGTTGGAATGTCCATGCTTTGCAACGTCCCTGTGGATCGTGAGAAGCGCCATACACCGTCGTTATGGCATATCAACATGCCGTGCTCCGTAGCCGAACTTCTCGAAAACTGGATGTTGCTCATTTGGAACCGCGCATCGCTCCATCTTTCTTTCTGCTTAGAGATCAAGTCGTATCGTGTAAGCCCTCCGTTCTGTAGAATCCATAGTGCGCCTTGGTCGTCTGTTTTTACCTTGAAGTCTTTCTCTGCCACCTCTATTCCCTTATTGCGCAGCCACTCTGCGACATCGCGTATCATTTCGTGAGTGTGGATATTATAGAGCATGTAATTGTTCTCAGCGTCGATCCAGATATTGCCTGTGGCGTCTTCCTGCAAGTCGTCAATGATCCAGAATGCGAGTTCTCCACCCAGCTGTTGGCCGAAATGCTCCAGGGAGTGTCCGTCGTAGCGGTCAAGTCCCCCTTCGGTGCCTATCCATAGAAAACCGTCACTGTCGGTCAGCATGCATTTGATGGAACTGCTCGACAAACTCCCCTCTGTGGAGAGTTGGTGGAAACGGTATTGTGCGAAGGCAGATGATATGGCGCCTATGGCAATAATAAGAAAGGTGAGTGTGCGTCGCATGATGTTCTGTGTCTTTGTTGGTAAGATGTAGGCTACAAAATTACGAATTTTTCTGGAGTAGAAGATGTCATTATGTGTACAATTTAGGGCCGTTTTGATTCTGTACATTGCAGTGTGAGGCAAGAAGATGAAGGTTGATCGTAAAAAGGGATGTAAAAGTGAATGGTTGGCACAGTTCAGCTGACACAGGATTTTTATCTGAATTATTTCCAAACTCGGTTTCTATAAGTCGGAGAATAGTTGTAAATTTGTAAATTGTTGTGGGATAGGTTGCAATTCCTTCCACCTATGAACAGAATAAATACATATTATTGATAAAATGAGAAACATCATCACAATCATCTTTATGACGTTCTTGTCGCAACTTCCTGCCAAGGCCTTCGCCGACGGGTGGAATGGACTTTATCAGCAGGTGGAGGCTGGCATCCGGCAGTTCCAGACCGACACACTCCACCAATTTCTTATCACCGACTATGGAGCCAGCGTCAAAGCCAAGGCCAAGAAGAACCAGAAAGCCATCAACAAGGCCATCAGCGATTGCGCCAGCAAAGGCGGCGGAACAGTGGTCGTGCCTGAGGGAACATGGCTCACGGGAGCTTTGACACTGCAGAGCGGCGTGAACCTGCATATTGAGAAAGGTGCCACGATCCTTTTCTCGCCCGACAAGTCGCTCTATCCCCTGGTCCTCACCCGCTGGGAAGGACAGGACCTGATGAACTACCAGCCGTTCATCTACGCCCGCGACGCCCACGATGTGGCCATCACTGGTGAAGGCACCATTGACGGTGGCGCCGGAATGGACAACTGGTGGCCCATGTGCGGCTCAGCCCGTTTCGGATGGAAAGAAGGCATTCCGGCACAGAAGGATGGCGATAGGGAGAACCTCTCGCGCATGGCTGAGGAAAATGTACCAGTAGAACAACGCATCTTCGGGCAGGGACACACGTTGCGACCACAACTCGTCAACTTCGTCGATTGCGACGGTGTGCTCGTCGAGGGTGTCACCATGTTGCGATCGCCTTTCTGGGTGCTCCATCCCCTGCGCTCCAAGAACGTGGTGGTGCGGAAGGTCACCTTCTGGAACGAAGGACCTAATGGCGACGGTTGCGACCCCGAGTCGTGCGACGGAGTGCTGATTGAGGACTGCCGTTTCCACACAGGCGACGACTGTATTGCCATCAAGAGCGGCCGTAATGCTGATGGCAGGCGTTGGAACCTGCCCAGCCAGAACATCATCGTACGACGTTGCTCCATGGAAGACGGACATGGCGGAGTGGTCATCGGAAGCGAGGTCAGTGGCGGCTGCCGAAATGTATTTGTGGAGAACTGCAATATGGACAGCGAGAACCTTGAGCGCGTGGTGCGTATCAAGACCAACACCTGTCGCGGTGGTACCACCGAGAATGTCTATGTCAGGAACGTGGAGGTAGGCCAGTGTCGTGAGGCGGTGCTGAAAATCAATCTCGACTACGAAAGGCGAGAGACAGCCCGACGTGGATTCATCCCCACTGTGCGCAACGTCTATTTGGAGAATGTCAACTGCAAGAAGTCGCGCTACGGAGTGCTCATCATCGGTCTTGACAGCACTGTGCAGGTGAATTCCATTCACCTGAAGAACTGCCGTTTCACGGGTGTGGAACGCGGAAACAGCATCACTGGAAAGGTGCGCGACATTCGTTTCCATCACCTCTATATCAATGGACAGAAAACGGAATACACACTCTCGGGCATCGACGGTCACTACAGCCAGTGGATGGTGAAATCCGAGATGCTGCGGTCGCCCAAGAGCTACCTTCTCGACTTCTCAAAACGTCCTAAATGGAGTTATGTGATGGGCATAGAGCTGGAGTCCATGCTCGACACATACCTTCGCTATGGTGGCGACGATGTCAAGGCCTATCTCAAGCAATACACCGACACCATGGTGCGACCCGATGGGACCATACGCGACTATAAGTTCAGCGACTTGAATATCGACAATATCAGGACGGGACGCTTCGTCTTGCGAAGCAACAGCCTGTGGAATGAAGGCAAGAACAGCAAGGCCGTGGCTACGCTCAAACAGCAACTCGACAGCATGCCCAGGACCGACGACAACATCTGGTGGCACAAGAAAATCTACCCCCATCAAGTATGGCTTGACGGACTCTATATGGGACTTCCTTTCTACACCATGTTCGCCGTGGAGCGCATGAAGGGGAAAGCCCAGCTCAAGGTGTTGGACGATGCTGTTGACCAACTCACTAAAACCGCCCGTCTGACCTACGACTCCAAGACGGGACTCTACCGACATGCCTACGACACCTCCCACAGCATCTTCTGGGCCGACAAGGAAACAGGGCGTTCAGCTCATACCTGGGGGCGTGCTCAAGGATGGATGATGATGGCGATGATAGAACTGCTCGACGTTCTCCCCGATGACTACGCACGGCGCCAGGAGGTGGTCGATTTGTTGGGGCAAGTCGCAGAGGCTGTGGTGCGTCATCAAGACCAAGAGACTGGTTTGTGGTTTCAGGTGATGGATGTGGCGGACCAGCGCAACTATTTGGAGGCTACCTGTTCCAGTATGTTCGCCTATTCCCTTCTCAAGGGTGCGCGCAAGGGATGGATTGCCGAGCGCTACCGTCAAAGTGGCATCAAGGCTTATCAAGGCATCATCGACCACCTCATCCATGTCAATGCCGACAGCACCATCTCGCTCTCCAACTGCTGCAGTGTAGCCGGACTGGGGCCGGAGAACAACAAGAGACGAGATGGATCGTTCGAATATTATCTCAGTGAACCCATTCGCGATAACGACGCCAAAGGGGTGGCACCCTTCATCTGGGCGTCGCTCGAAATGGAGATGATGGGATACACGGTGGATGGACTGCCCATCCAGGTTGAGCATATCGACACGAGGACTGGCACCGACAAGAGCGGCATGAAATCGGCATCGAAATTCGGACAGAACACGGAGAACTACGGACAGACACTGCCTGCAGTCCTGCAGCCCAATGGCATGACGTTCTGGACACCTCAGACCCGTTCGTCGGAACAAAAAGGAGTGGCTCCTTACTACTATGAGGACCACCGGCTACAAGGATTTAGGGCATCGCATTGGCTGGTGGGTGGCGCCACACAGGACTATGGGTCGTTCACCATCTCTGCCGTCAGGCGAAAGGTTTGCACTCCGAGTCAGCTGTCCACTCCCTTCTCTCATCAAGACGAGACGGCAACACCTGCTTATTATCGCGTAGCACTTCCACAAGAGAAGATACAAATGGAGATGACCGGACTCAATCGTTCGGCCATTTTTCGTTTCACTGCCCAGAAGCCAGGAAGAATCTATTTGGTGGTCAATGCCAACAGCGATGAGGATATGGCAACCTTGCACACCGACGCAGCCCACAACGTCGTCTTTGCGTCCAATCCTGTTCACCGCATCTACCAAGGCTGGGGCGAGGAAGCAGGATTCAGCGGACACTTGGCTCTGACCTATGATAAACAACCCGTAGCGATGGAAACCTTTCATGAGAAAGACAGTCTGACGGGATTGATGGCGCATGGTCTGCGCCTCTCTTTCGATATGGATGAAGGAGAGGTCCTGATGGTGAAAGGAGGCACTTCATTCGTCTCTTCCAATCATGCCTTGATGAACCTTCGCGAGGAGATTCCGCATTGGGATTTTGATGGTGTGAGGCGGCAACTGACCGCCATCTGGGAGCGTCAACTGGGACGAATCTATGTGGAAAGCCCCGATCAGGACGCACTCAGAAAATTCTATGGATCATTGTACAGGTGCTCTTTCCTGCCACGCACTTTCTCTGATGTGGATGGGTCTTATCCCTCGTTTGCGGCATCCAAAGAATCGCCTGCACGGGTGGAGCGAGTGGAGAAAGGCCATACCCGCTACTGCGACTTCAGTCTGTGGGACACTTATCGTGCCATGCATCCCTTGCTGAATATCCTCTCGCCATCCAAGTCTGCTGATATGATGCAGTCGCTCGTCGATATGTATGGTCAAGGTGGTTGGATGCCTATTTTCCCTTGCTGGAACAGTTATACATCGGCAATGATAGGCGACCACGTGGCATCGGTTGTGGCGGATGCTTACGTCAAAGGCATTCGTGGTTTTGATGTACGGAGAGCTTACGAAGGATTGCGTCAGAACGCATTTGTCTCGCCTTCAGAGCAGGATTACAAGGACGGGAAGGGCAGACGGGCACTGAAGTCTTATTTGCAATATGGTTATATTCCCCTTGAGGACAGTGTGCCCGATGCTTTCCACAAGCGTGAGCAGGTGTCGCGCACCTTGGAGTATGCCTACGATGATTTCGCATTGTCGGTATTGGCGGATTCATTGGGAGAGCAACAAGATGCCAAGGCACTCCGCACGAGGGCAAAAAACTACCGCCATGTTTTCGATCCGACGACGGGTTGGGTGCAGGGACGACGTTCCGACGGTTCTTTCCTCAAGGACGACAATGCTTTTGTGAAGACGCCATTCATCACGGAAGGAGCTCCTTGCCACTATTCATGGTATGTGCCGCACGATCCCGAAGGACTGATACAGAGCATGGGAGGTCGGGACCGCTACATAGCGAAACTCGATACCATGTTCAGCGAGCAAGAGTATTGGCATGGCAATGAACCATGCCATCAGGTGGCATATATGTACAACTATGCGGGAGAGCCTTGGAAAACACAGCGCACCGTGCGGCATATCATGCAGACAGAATATCAGGAGGCTCCGTCAGGCTTGGCAGGCAATGACGATGCTGGCCAGATGTCGGCATGGTATATTTTCTCCGCCATGGGATTCTATCCAGTCTGTCCCTCCACCACGAGGTACGAATTGGCAAGTCCTACTTTCCGTCGAGTGGTCATCACTCAGGAGAACGGGCGACAGTTCATCCTTGAGGCTGAGAATGCCTCTTCCGAGAACATTTTTATTCAGGGCATCACCCGAAATGGATTACCCTATGACAAGACCTGTATCGACCACAGTGACATCACCAACGGCGTGACCTTCCGATTC
>CAMOWU010000063.1 GCA_946628545.1 uncultured Bacteroides sp.
TACTGATATATCCATTTTCTATCTCGTTGTTTCTACCATTAATCATTGACCATTGGCTTCGCCTAAAATGCTCACGCTCGGCATAGCTCAAGCAAGCTTGGCTCTGCCCTCGCTTAATCGCATTTTTGACCATTAATCATTGACCATTGACCATTGACCATTTTTTTTGTTGATCAATATATAGGTAATTGTAGTTTACTATTTTTCTTAATTCTTAACTCTTAATTCTTAACTCTTAACTCTTAACTCACTGCGCTTCTTTCTTTCCGATGAGTGCAAAGATAAAGGATGCCACCAGACCTCCGATCAAGCCTTGGTTGAACATGCCCAGAGCTTGTTCGATGGGGGAGATGTTCAGACCGGAAATGCTGTATATCAGCTCCTTCTCCTTTTCCAGCATCTCTACGGTGGAAGGAGGCAACGATGCTTTGTTCTCTTCGATGGACTCCAGTGCTGAAAAGAGACTGGAGATGAAGGTGCCGTGATCAAGCCACTGGAAATAGACGAAAGTGGCTGCGGCTGATATCATGCTGGCGTAGAAGAACATGATAAACGAGAAGTAGAGGGCATGGAAGTAGGAAATGCCGCTCTCTTCATTGAAGGGCTTGTTCCTATAGCGCAAGGTAAAGTAGAAAGGAAGTATGATGCAACCACCAGCTCCAAGAAGCATTAGCAATGTCGCCAGAGGGTTGCCAGAGCGCACACTCATTATCGCTCCCGCAAACATCGCGGTCCATGCTCCACCAAGCAATGTGCCGTATTCGCGTGCGAACATCCTCGCTGTCATATAGTTCTGCATCGTTTCTGTGTCTTTGTTATACTTCCAAAATGCAAAATTAGCACTTTTTCCCCATATAATATGTTGCGTAGTTCTATTTTTTCATCTATGGAAGTGAATATTTGGTGTTGTGGTCTTGCAATGATTTCAGAGTTCCGTCAGTCAACATTCAATCATGCACTTTCATACTTTGCTTGATGCAATCATCTGAACTTGCCCTCATCATCCGAAAGGAGGTTGGGTAAGCCGCCATAGCATGGCTGCCAGCAGACGCGTTCTGGGTAAAAATGCATGAAAAAGGCTTTGTTGTTTGCAATGTGAAAAAAACTTAGTAACTTTGCATTTTAAAAGCAATCTTGAACGATAAGAACAAACTACAATATTATTGGAAATGGCTAATCAAGTGGCTAACAAAAGTGATTTTGAAGAAAAATACGGTCTGAAGGTGAAAGACCGTTCAAACAATGTGTCGAAAGGCATAGGTCTGGTGTGGGGAGGTGTGCTTTGCATCCTCCTGCTTATCGCTGGAGTGGTGTTCTCCATCTCCAAAGGATGGTGGGGAGAACTGCCGCCATTGTCTGACCTGCAGAACCCTATCGACAAATACGCATCACGTGTTTATAGCGACGATGGAGAATTGCTCGGTACGTGGAGCTATGCTTCTGAGAACCGTGTGCTGGTAAGCTACGACTCTCTGCCCGATAATCTGGTCAAGGCGCTTGTCGCCACTGAGGACGTGCGCTTCTACCAGCATTCCGGCATCGACCTCAGGGCTTTTGCGCGTGCTGTCATCAAGCGCGGTATCATGCGCGACAAATCCGCTGGTGGTGGCAGTACGATTACTCAGCAGCTCGCCAAGCAACTCTATAGCGAAGCCACCCAAGATGCTCACAAACGACTGATGCAGAAACCTATAGAATGGTATATCGCCATTCAGCTGGAACGCAACTACACCAAAGAGGAAATCATCACCATGTATCTCAACTATTTCGACTTCCTCTATAGTGCTGTGGGTATCAAGAACGCTGCCAACGTCTATTTCGGCAAGGAGCCCAAAGACCTCAACCTTTCCGAGTGTGCCACCCTCGTGGGCATGTGCAAGAACCCTTCTTACTACAACCCCAAGATGTTTCCTGAACGAAGCAAAGAGCGCCGCAATGTGGTACTCGGGCAGATGGTCAAGGCTGGATACCTCTCTAAGAGCGAAATGGACCAGATTGCCAGCACGGACATCGACCTGCGCAATTTCCGCGTCACAGACCATAAAGATGGTATAGCACCTTATTTCAGAGAGTATCTGCGACGTATTCTCATGGCCAACAAACCTGTCAGGGGTAACTATGCCAGCTGGCAAGACCAGCAGTTCTATGAGGATTCGCTGGCATGGGAACAAGACCCCCTTTATGGATGGTGCAACAAGAAGGTGAAGAAGAATGGCAAGAACTACAATATCTACACCGACGGACTGAAGATCTACACCACACTCGACACGCGCATGCAGCAATATGCCGAAGAGGCCATGTACCAACATGTGGCGAAGACGTTGCAGCCCATCTTCAACGCAGAGAAGAGAAACAACCCTAACGGACCTTATACCAAAGTATCGGCCAAGCAGGTCAAGATATCGCTCGAGCGAGCAATGAAGCAAACCGACCGCTACAGAAAGATGAAGGCTGACGGATGCTCGGAGGCTGAGATAGAGAAGGCTTTCAACACTAAGGTTCCTATGGTGCTCTTCAGCTACGACGGACCTGTGGAGACCAAGATGACACCGCTCGACTCCATCAAGTACTACAAGATGTTCCTCCGTTCTGGTTTCATGTGCATGGACCCCAAGACGGGATACGTGAAAGCCTACGTGGCGGGACTCAACTTCAAGTATTTCCAGTACGACAATGTGCTGGGAGGTGGTCGTCGTCAGGTCGGATCTACCATCAAGCCATACCTCTATTCCCTGGCCATGGAGAACGGCTACACTCCCTGCGATGTGGCCCCCAACGTACAGCGTTCTTATCGTGTGGCTGGTAAGTTGTGGACTCCCCGCAACGGATCACATGCTCGTTACGGGCAGATGGTTACTCTCAAGTGGGGCTTGTCGCAGTCCAACAACTGGATCGCGGCTTGGGTTATGTCACAACTCAATCCTGTGCAGCTCGTCAACCTGATGCACAACATGGGAATACGCAACAAGAACATCAATCCTTCCATCAGCCTTTGTCTCGGTCCCTGCGACATCAGTGTAGGTGAGATGGTCAGTGCCTACACCGCATTCCCCAACGCAGGAGTGCGCTATGCACCGTTGCTCATCTCGCGCATTGAGGATGCCGACGGCAATGTGGTGGAAGAATTCACACCTCAGATGAATGAGGTGATGAGTTCAAGCTCCGCCTACAAGATGATTTCCATGCTAAGAGCCGTTATTGACGAGGGAACAGGTAAGCGAATCAGAAGCAAATACGGCATCAAGGCCGATATCTGCGGAAAGACCGGTACCACCAACGACAACTCCGACGGATGGTTCATGGGATTCACCCCAAGACTCGTCGCTGGATGCTGGGTCGGCGGAGATGAAAGAAACATTCACTTCAATTCCACAGCCAATGGACAAGGAGCTGCAGCAGCATTGCCTGTCTGGGCACTCTTCATGAAGAAGGTATATGCCGACCCATCCCTTGGCTACAGCCAGGACGAGAAATTCGACATCCCCGAAGACTTCGACCTCTGCGAAAGCGAGCTTGACGGACTCTCGGAAGGCACCGGCACTCCTGTGAAGAAAGTGGAGGAAAAGGAAGAAGGAACAGGCTCCTTCGACGAGATGTTCCAGTAACTTCAAACGCTACCAAGATTCTAGATGATCTAGAAAATCTAGAGCATCTAGAGCATATAGAAAATCTAGATCATCTAGATCATCTAGAGCATCTAGAATAATCCTATGTCCTCAAAGATAAAATAAAAATACACAATGGATTTCAGACAGCAGATAGAGGAACTCCGCAAGGAGCTGGAGCAGCACAACTACAACTACTACGTGCTCAATCAGCCCACCATCTCCGACTTCGAGTTCGATGAGAAGATGAGACTCCTGCAAGACCTGGAGGCACAGCATCCAGAGATGTTCGACCCTAATTCGCCCACACAACGTGTTGGCAGCGACATCAACCATGAGTTTCAACAAGTGGAGCACCGCTATCCCATGCTCTCACTCGCCAATACCTATAGCCCTGCTGAGGTGAGGGAGTTTTATGAGCGAGTGAGAAGCGGACTCGAAGGCGAGGACTTCGAAATCTGCGCTGAACTGAAATACGACGGACTGAGCATTTCCCTCACCTACATCGATGGACAACTCACGCAGGCTGTCACACGTGGTGATGGTGTGCGAGGGGATGATGTCACCCATAATGTAAGAACCATTCGTAGCATACCGCTCAAACTCAAGGAGGGCAGTGGTTATCCCCACGAATTTGAGATACGTGGAGAGATACTTATGCCCTGGACTTCGTTCGAAGCTCTCAATAAGGAACGTGAAGCCAAAGAGGAACCTCTCTTCGCCAATCCACGCAACGCTGCATCTGGCACACTCAAGTCACAGAAATCACAACTTGTGGCATCGCGCAAACTCGACGCCTACCTATATTATCTCTTAGGCGACGAGATACCACAGGACAGCGGACATTATGAGAATCTTCAGATGTGTCGGCAGTGGGGGTTCAAGATTTCAGAGGGGATGCGCAAATGCAAGACCTTCGACGAAGTGATGGACTTCATCAATTATTGGGATGTAGAGCGAAAGCACCTGCCCGTGGCTACAGACGGTATCGTGCTGAAAGTAAACTCTCTACGTCAGCAACGCCACCTTGGATATACAGCCAAGAGCCCCCGTTGGGCCATTGCCTATAAATTCAAGGCTGAACGGGTGAGCACCATCCTCAATGAGGTGACTTATCAGGTGGGTCGCACAGGTGCCGTCACACCAGTGGCCAACATGAATCCCGTCTTGTTGGCTGGTACCATCGTCAAAAGAGCCACCCTCAACAACGAGGATTTTATTCGCAGTTTCGACCTTCATCTTGGCGATACGGTCTTTGTGGAGAAGGGTGGGGAGATCATCCCCAAGGTGGTGGGGGTCGATCTGGACAAACGCACGCCCAATATGCAGCCGGTTGAGTTCATCAGTGTCTGTCCCGAATGTGGTACCCCTCTCGTACGATACGATGGAGAGGCGGTTCATTATTGTCCTAACGACACGACTTGTCCGCCACAAATCAAAGGCAGGATAGAGCATTTCATCAGTCGGAAGGCCATGAACATCGAGAGTCTTGGCCCTGAGACGGTCGATGATTATTATCGTCAAGGACTCATTCACGATGCTGCCGACCTATATAAAATAGGTGAGATGGATATCTGTGGAGCCGATGGCAAACGCATCAAGTCTGCCAGGAAGATTGTCAAGAGCATCCAGGATTCGGTGGCTGTGCCTTTCGAACGCGTGGTTTTCGCTCTGGGCATACGTTTTGTGGGTGAGACTACAGCCAAGTTGCTGGCGCGTAGATTCAAATCGATGGATGCGCTCGCCAGTGCTGGTCTCGACCAGTTGCTCGATGTGGAGGGTGTCGGTCAGGTGATTGCCGAAAGCATCATCCGGTTCTTCCATGATGATCGAAACCTATCGCTGGTGGAGCGTCTGCGTCAGGCTGGAGTCTGCATGGAGATGAAGGAAGAGGCACTTGAGGGCGCATCCGACCGACTCAGCGGTCAGTCGGTGGTCATCAGCGGCGTTTTCTCGCGTCATTCGCGCGATGAATACAAAGCCATGATCGAGAAACATGGTGGAAAGAATGTCAGCAGCATTTCAAAAAACACATCCTTCATCCTCGCCGGCGACAATATGGGACCCTCAAAACTTGAAAAAGCGAATAAATTAGGTATAAAGATAATAAATGAGGAGGAATTCCTGCAAATGACAAACGAAATGTAAGCATAAGTCGTTTTTTATTTGTAATTTTGCAACCAAATTCAGGATATCACCTTTCAAGAAGGGCTGATGTTGTCGCCCTCTGTTCATATTTTTATCAAGAAAATCAACATTCAATGGCACGCAATAAATTCAAGGGAATGGGTATCGCACTCATTACTCCCTTCACCAAAGCTGGGGCTGTGGACTATGATGCCCTGCGCCGTTTACTCGACTACCAACTCACCAATGGAGTGGATTTCCTTTGCATCTTGGCTACTACAGGAGAGACACCTTGTCTGACAGAATCTGAAAAACAGCAGATCAAGGACATCGTCGTGGAAAAAGTCAAGGGATCCATACCTATTCTGATGGGTGTGGGTGGCAACAACACCGCTGCTGTGGTGGAATACATCAAGAAAGTGGATCTCACAGGTATCGACGGCATTCTCAGTGTGTGTCCTTACTACAACAAACCATCTCAGGAAGGACTCTACCAGCACTTCAAGACCATTGCCGCCGCCACCGAACTACCTGTTGTGCTGTATAATGTGCCAGGACGAGTGGGTGTGAATATGACTGCCGACACTACTCTCCGACTGGCTCGTGACTGCGACAATATCGTGGCTATCAAAGAGGCAAGTGGAAACTTCTCACAAATTGATGAGATCATCAAGAACAAACCACAGGATTTCGATGTCATCAGCGGTGACGACGGTATCACCTTCCCGCTTATCACCCTGGGTGCTGCGGGGGTCATCAGCGTGATTGGAAACGCACTGCCCAAGGAATTCAGCCGTATGGTGCGACTGGCCCTGCAGGGCGACAATGTCAACGCTTGCGCCATTCACCATAAGTTCACCGAACTCTTCCATCTCCTTTTCGTCGATGGTAATCCGGCAGGTGTGAAAGCCATGCTCCACAGCATGGGACTTATACACAATGAGCTGCGTCTGCCACTCGTGCCCACAAGGCTGACTACCGACCAGAAAATAGCAGCCATCGTCAAGGAACTCAACATTAAGTGCTGATTTGCCCCGAAGAAGCCCTTCAGACGAAACGGACGTCATACATTGGGGGATTGTCGGTCAGCGATACAAGAAGCCTAAAAACGCTTGAAAAATGCGTTTTTAGGCTTTTTCGCTTCTTGCTAACCAAAAAAAACTTAAAAAACTCGCCTTAAATCAACAATCATTTCCCCATGTCGTGAAAAAATGCTAATTTTGAATGATAATTCAAAGAATGCTGATAGAAATTACCAAAAAGAATTCTCAATAATTATAAATACAAGTAATGGAAGATCAAGACAGAATCATTAAAATTGACATCAACGAGACCATGCGCTCGTCATACATCGACTACTCCATGTCGGTGATTGTGGCACGTGCCTTGCCTGATGTCAGAGACGGCTTCAAGCCCGTCCATCGTCGTATCCTCTACGGTATGATGGAATTGGGCAACACACAAGACAGACCCTACAAGAAGTGCGCGCGTATTGTGGGTGAGGTGCTTGGTAAGTACCATCCACACGGCGACTCCTCTGTCTATGGTGCGCTTGTCAGACTGGCGCAGCCATGGGCTATGAGATATACACTTGTCGATGGACAAGGCAACTTTGGATCGGTCGATGGCGACAAGGCTGCTGCCATGCGTTATACCGAGGCAAGGCTCACCAAGCTGGGTGAAGCCATGATGGAAGACCTCTACAAGGACACCGTCGATTTCCAAAACAACTTTGACGACTCTCTGAGAGAGCCGACAGTGATGTCAACACGCATACCCAACCTGCTGGTCAATGGAGCCAGTGGTATCGCAGTGGGTATGGCCACCAATATGCCCACGCACAATCTCGGTGAAGTCATCGATGGATGTGTGGCTTATATCGACAATCCTGAAATCACTTCTACGGAATTGATGAAGTATGTCAAGGCTCCTGACTTCCCAACAGGAGGCATCATCTGCGGTCTGGACGGAGTGAAGGAGGCCTACGAGACAGGACGCGGACGCATCGTCATTCGATCGAAGGTTGATATTGAGAGCACTCAGACGCACGACAAGATCGTGGTCAACGAGATTCCCTACAATGTCAACAAGGCTGAACTCATCAAGAAAATCGCCGAACTCGTCAACGAGAAGAAAATCGAAGGCATATCCAACGTCAACGATGAGTCCGACCGTGAGGGTATGCGTATTGTCATCGATGTCAAGAGGGAGTACAATGCAAAGGTCATCCTCAACAAACTCTTCAAGATGACTGAACTGCAGTCCAGCTTCAGTGTCAACAACATCGCACTGGTAAAAGGACGCCCCATGCAGCTCACGCTTCAGCAACTCATCGGCTATTTCGTGGAGCATCGTCACGATGTGGTCATCCGACGCACACAATACGACAAGAAAAAGGCAGAGGAAAGGGCACACATCCTTCGCGGACTCATCATCGCCAGCAACAACATCGACGAGGTGGTGCATATCATTCGCGCTGCCGCATCGCCACAGGAGGCCATCGAGAAATTGGTGGAGCGTTTCAGCCATGAGCAACTGTCGATCCGATACAGAGACGATCAGAACCCAGATGTCGTTATCGACACCCAATATTATGCACTCGATGAGATTCAGGCTAAAGCCATCGTGGAAATGCGTCTGCGTCAACTCACAGGTCTGGAGCAAGACAAACTGCACGCAGAATACGAGGAGGTACAGAAACTCATCGCTTATCTGCAGCAGATCCTTGATGACCCAGAACTCTGCAAGAAAGTGATTCGCGATGAACTGCTCGAAGTGAAAGAAAAATGGGCCGACGAACGACGCACTCAAATCGACTACACAGCCAGCGAGAACTTCAATGCCGAGGATTTCTATCCCAACAATGCTGAGGTCATCACCATCTCGCATCTGGGATACATCAAGCGCACACAAGTCTCGGAATTCAGACTGCAAGGTCGCGGAGGCGTGGGAAGCAAGGGTGGATCCACACGCGATGAGGACTTCATCGAGCATATCTATCCTGCCATGAGCCACAACACGATGATGTTCTTCACCAAGAAAGGACGTTGCTATTGGATGAAAGTCTATGAGATTCCCGAAGGCAACAAGACTTCCAAGGGTAGGGCCATTCAGAATCTGCTCAACATTGATTCTGACGACAAGGCCACTGCATTCATCTGTGTGGAGAACATCAACGACCAAGAATGGGTGAAGACACACAATCTGGTGTTCTGTACACAGCGAGGAACTGTCAAACGAACCCGATTCGAATACTACTCGCATCCACGCAACAATGGACTGATTGCCATCAACCTCGTTGAAGGCGATGAAATCGTGGATGTGGCACTTACCAACGGCAATGAGGACATCCTCTTCGCCAACCGAAACGGACGTGCCGTCATCTTCAATGAGAACGCCGTGAGATTGATGGGAAGAACTGCTACAGGCGTTCGTGGCATGCGTCTCGACAACGATGGCGACGACAAGGTCATCGGTATGCTCACCTTCGACTGCAACCCGCCATTGACTGAAGAAGAAATGGCTAAGCAGGAACAGCAGGCTGAACAGGATAGCGATGAAAGCAACGACACACCAGAGACTCCAGTCAATAGCGAAGACAATGACGTGGAAGAGAGCGTTGATGAGGGTGAAGTGATAGAATTCAGCTATCCCAAGGATGTGCTCGTCGTTTCGGAGAAAGGCTTTGGAAAGCGCTCGCTCCTTCGCGACTACAGAAAGACCAACCGTGGCACTAAGGGTATCAAGACACTCAACATCACCGAGAAGACAGGCAAGTTGATTGCCGTGAAGGTGGTGGACGACAACGACGACCTCATGATCATCAACAAGAGTGGTGTCGTCATTCGTCAGGCTGTCAGTGGCATCAAAGTACAGGGCCGCAATACTCAGGGTGTGTCGCTCATCAATCTCAAGAAGCGCGGAGACGTCATCAGCAGTGTTTGCTGTGTGGATCATGTGGACCCGCAAGAAGAAGAGGAAACAGATGAGAATGCCAACCCCAATGAGGAAATCCTCAACGATAACAATTCCACAGTGACTGAGAATCAGGATAATACAGGCAATGCTGATAGCTCTGAATCGTCAGAAGACACTGAAACGTCAGAATCCACAGAAAACCAATAATTGTAAACGCTTAATATCCTATTCATTATGAAAAAGTTAATCATTATCTGTGCTGCGATGCTGGCAGTATCGGGCACGATGTTCGGCCAGACCGACAAGGAGGCCGAGAAAGCCAGAAAGGCCGCCCTCAAGGAAGCTAACAATCAGATGGACGATGCTGAGACAGCTCTCAACAACGCCAACACCACTTATCAAGCTCTCAAGGCCGACCCATCCAATGCCGACTTGACTGCCAAGTTGCAGGCTGCTTTGACGGACGCTGAATCACTCATCTCACAGGCTGTGAAGAACGAAACAGTGGGCAAAGACCCAAGAGCTTGGAACATCTTCGGTCGCGTTGAAACCATCAAGATGTCACGCATGCTGGAACAGCGCCAGGCTACTGGTGAGATGGATATGAATGCCTTCTTCGAGAACCAATACAACATTGTGAAGTATTTCTCTACTTGCGATGCTTGCGAGAAACTGCCCGACGAGAAGGGAAAGGAACGCAAGGTCATCTATCATGATATCAACCAGCAACTCGCTCAGGGACCACGTCAGAACCTGCTCATCGCCGGTAGCAACATCTTCGACAAGCAGCCTGACGATTGTATCAAGTACATGAACCTCTACTTCGACTCTTTCAAGGATCCTTTCTTCGCCAGCCTTGATCTGGAGAAGACCGACACCATGAAGAACGATGCCTACTTCATCCTCGCTTCTGCATATCTGGCAAAACAGGATACCACAAGCGCCGTTCCATACCTTGAGAAGGCCATTGCCTCCAACAACTACGGCCAGAACGCTATCTTCGTACTCATGCAGGCTAACAAGGATAATAATGCCGAGAAGGTTAAGTATATGAAGATGGGCTATGAGATGTATCCACAGCAGCCTGCTTTCTACAAGAACCTCTACCAGGAGTACATGAACGAGAAGAAGTTCGACGACGCTCGTGCCGTACTCGACCAGGTGGTAGCCACCAATGATGATGTCAATGAGAAAGCTTGGGCAAGCTACTACAAGGCCGCTACTTACTACAATGAGGAGAAGATTCAGCAGGCTTTCGATGCTTTCGTGAAAACCACTGAATTGAAGGACGACTACGTTGAGGCTTTCGAGGGCGCTGGCAACTGTGCATGGAAGTTGGCCATGGAGAACGACAAGAACAAGGCTGTGGCTAAGGGATGGTATGAGAAAGCCATCACTTACTACGAGAAGGTGCGCGAACTCGCTCCCGACGATTCCGACAAGTGGGGTTACTTCCTCTATGCTGTCTATAACAACTCTGGCAACGTGGCTAAGTCGAAAGAGTTTGCCAAGTACGCCAAGAAGTAATAGCATCTAAAGACTCCCCTCCCATTCAAGGGAAGGGGCAGGGGTGGGGTTCTCAATAACCTATAACCTTTCAACTCTAATCAATGTTTGCAATGTAGGAACGCTTTTGCGTCCCTACATTGCAATTAAATAGAAGCAGCACTACGCTGTAAAAATCTGATTGTTTTCAGTTCTATATGGGTAAAAAGATATTGTTGTTGATTAGCTTATTGTTCTTGACGTTCATCACCGTCGGTGCACAGGATAACAAGGACGGTAAGAAAAAAGACAAACCGAAAAAAGAAAAAGTATATAAGAGTAAGGAGGTGATGAAGGAAATCAACACCAACCTCAAGAAATTTCAGTATGCCAAGGCTGAGAACATTTTCTATTCGGCTTTGAAGAAGAACAAAGAAGCCTACAACGACCACAAGCTCTATCATGCCGCTGTGGAGATAGAGCGCCAACTGGCTTTGGAGCAGAACAAGAACATGTACTTGGAAAACAACAAGGCCGACACGGTGAAATATTTCCGTTATATTTACAATGTCTATGATTACGCCCTTCACCTTGATAGTCTGGAAAGTGTTCCCGACGAGAAAGGTAGGGTGAAGTACAAGTATCGTTCGGCCAATGTGCGTAAGATGCTTTTCTTCCGCAAGAACCTGCGCTCTGCTGGTAAATTTTTCTATCAGAAACGACAGTATGCTGAGGCGTTCAAACATATAGATATGTTCATCCAGTCTCACGAAGCTCCCATACTCACTTCCATTAACGATACAGCGGTGCAAAATGAGGATCTTGTACAGGTGGCGGCTTTGGCTGTGCTATCGGCCTACGCTGCCGAGCAATATGGAGATGCGGTGAAGTATATCGACATTGCGATAAAGGATTCACTCACCAATAAGTTTATTCCTGAGGTTGGCGCCAAGTCGTATGCGCATCTCGGCGACACGGTCAAAGCACTCAAACTGCTCTATAGTGGAGTACGCAATCATCCCGAACACGATTACTACTTCCTCACACTCGTCAAGTATCACAATGACCATAATAAGTACAAGGCTGCACTTCGTCTGGCTGAGTCCATGACCAAGCAGTTTCCTAAAAACCGTGATTACTGGTATATCAAGGGTAAGGAGGAACTGTTTCTGGAACTCGATGATTCAGCCATGACTTCGTTCTCACAAGCCGTGGTGTTGAAAGCCGATGATGCCGAATCCTATAGCGAGATGGGTAAAATCTATCTTCGCAAGGCGCAACAATTCTACAGAAGCCTGTCGGCTGCACAATTCAATGCCAACTCCCGAAAACAACTGAAAGCTTTCTACGCTGACGCCTGCAAGTACTTTGAAGCTGCCCGCAAGTATAATGAGACTGACCGCAGCCTTTGGTACACAGGTTTGCGCGAATGTTATTTCAACCTCAACAAAGGAAAAGAATTAAGAGCCCTCGAGCGCCTCAAGTAAACAACTCCCAACTCCCCTCCCTTTCTAGGGGAAAGGCTACGGGTAGGCGACGGAACGTCGGGAATGGGGTGCCCGCAGGGCGGGGTGGGGTATCACTCCCCCTTTAACTCCCCCTTTAACTCCCCCTTTTAACTTCCCTTTTAACTTCCCCTTTAACTTCCCCTTTAACTTCCCCTTTAACTTCCCCTTTAACTTCCCCCTTTAACTTCCCCTTTAACTTCCCCTTTAACTCCCCCTTTAACTTCCCTTTTAACTTCCCTTTTAACTCCCAATTAAACCCATGATCCATTTCATTCAAAAATTAGCATTTTCTTTTTCCATGACTGTATGCACACTCATGGCAACGGCTCAAACCACCACACCCACTTCCGCTCCTCTCACCAAGCAAGCCGACGGAACATTTGTTGTCAACACGACGACCCTCGCCGAGGATGTGAAAGGATATCGTGGAACAACACCACTTGAGATTTACATCAAGTCGGGTAAAATCGTGAAGGTGGAAGCACTAAAGAACCAAGAGACCCCCAAGTACTTCATTTACATCAGGAAAGAACTGCTTCCCAAATATGAAGGATTGAAGGTCAATAAGGTGAAATCCACGCAGATTGATGCAGTGACAGGCGCCACATTCTCATCCAAAGCGGTTATCGAGAATGTGAACCGAGGCCTGGACTACTATCAGAAGAATTACAAAAAGAAGTAAATACTCCCCTCCCATTTTAAACTCCCCTCCCATCTAAGGGGAGGGGCAGGGGTGGGGTGATTGACTCCGCCTCAAAAAACTCCCCTCCCATCTAAGGGGAGGGGTAGGGGTGGGGTGATTGATTCCATCTCAAAAACTCCCCTCCCATTTAAGGGGAGGGGCAGGGGTGGGGTATAAAGTCAATCAGACCCCACCCTGCCTTTCAGGCACCCCTCCCCTTGCAGGGGAGGGGATTCAGCCGCGTCCACATGGACGCGGCTTTTTTATGGCTTTTTATGGCTTGTATTCCTCACCCAATACCAGTTTATCGCCAGATAAATCTACATTGAAGAAATGAGGATGACGAACATATCGTCCATTCACATCGAGATGGCTGTGCACCGACATCAGCCATCGGCCATCAAGGGTGCGGAAGAGCATGCTGTGACCGTAGTTCGGTGGCGTGATGGGCTGTGGCTCATGCTTCCAAGGACCTGCCAAGGTGCCACTCTCGGAATAGGCCACTCCCTGTGTGTAGATTTTATCGACCCAACTGGTCCAAACCATGCCGAGGCGTCCTGTACCAGTGCGGAAGAGGTAAGGACCGTCTGTCACCTTGTTGGGCACGACTTCGCCTTTCTCATTCGTCTCTCGGCTCCAAGGGCATGTGCTCGACTTGAACATCAGTGTCGGTTCGCCTATGGTGCCGCTTAAGTCGTCTTTCAGCTGGATGTATTCGATGGTTCCATCCCAATTCTGCAACCATTCATAACAATAGATCAGATAGGGTTTGCCATCCGTATCTACCCAGAATGTGCCATCGAGGGTTGGTTTGTCGGCTGGCAGATAAGTGGGGTCTGCCATTGGAATGTATGGACCTTCTGCTTTATCGCTGACCAACACGTGGCTGGCTCGGCGCTCTATCACGTTTCCGCGGACGGTGTCGATCTTCACCTCACGGTTGGTGAATGTGGCGAAATAGTAGTATTTGCCTTTGTACTTATGGAACTCTGCAGCCCAGATCATGGGGCGTGGTCCCATCCATGATTCTGGGTCGGTTTGCGCCACGCGGTAAGGACCTTCCCATAGTCTGAGGTCTTTGCTCTTCCACATCATACCTCCTGTGCCAGTCATGTAGTATATTCCTGTAGCGCTGTCGGCCAAAACTGCGGGATCGCTCAGCACGATGGAGTCGAGGGGAACATTCTGGCGTATGCGTTGGCCTCGTTGTCCACGTTGTTGTGCACTGATCATCAGCGGAATAAGCACAAGAAAAGCTAATGTGATCTTTTTCATAGTCTAACAATTTTTAGGATGAGGATTATTGAAATTGTTCTGTATGAATGAAATAGCCTTTGAAATTGTCATTGTTGATGGTTGGTTTCTTGTCGAAGATACCAAAGACCGAAGAGCCGCTGCCCGACATTGAAGCATAGACTGCACCTGAATTGTAGAGACTTTCCTTAATGGTTTGAATCGCTGGAAACTTGGGAAAGACGCTTTCCTCAAAGTCGTTGAACAGACGATCACGCCATTTCTCTAAAGGCTGGTTGATGATTTGTGGCAGCGGTGTGGCTGGATGCTTGGGAGTGACACCTGCATAGGCATCGCGGGTGGAGACAAACACATCGGGTTTGATCAGCACCAAGTAATTGCCCTTGAGGGATAAATCGACAGGAGTGAAGACATTGCCGATGCCAGTGGCGAAGACGGGAGTGTTGCGGATAAAGAAAGGGCAGTCGGCACCTAAGCGAACGGCATAGGCCTCCAACTGATCAACGGAGAGACCTAAGTTGCAGTAGCTATTGAGCATGTTCAAGGTGTAGGCTGCATCTGCCGAGCCACCGCCCAGACCGGCACCCGTCGGAACTTGTTTGTCGAGGCGGATGCTGACATTGGGCAATTTGAAGTCAGCAGCCAGCAGGCGGTAGGCTTTCACCACAAGATTGTCTTCGATGGAGCCCTCAATAGCATTGCCGTCGATCGTCAATGTGCAATCAGGAGACGGTTTATCGGTGATATCCATCTCGATAGTGTCATGCAATTGTATGGGGTAGAAGACGGTTTCTATGTTGTGGTAACCATCGGGGCGACGTTCTACGATATTCAGCCCGATATTCAGTTTGGCGTTTGGATATACTTTCATGTTGGGATGATACTTAATAATATTGGGATGATACTTTATCTTTATAGAAATATAAGGGTCTGTTAATTGTCTTTTTCAAGAAGTAAGTTGATGAGTGTGGTCAAATCGATTAAGGAGACGCTGCCATCCTCGTTCACATCGGCTGCAAGATGATTGTGTTCGACGTCTTCCCCGAGCAAAACATTGATCAGCACAGTGACATCGAGAACAGAGACTGTGCCGTCGTCGTTGACATCGCCTATAAGTACAGCAGATGGCCATTGAAGTTCACCGCAGTTGATTTGGAAGTAGTCGGCGAAGAGGTGGGGCATGTCGGAGGATCCTTTGTCGTCGGCGATGTAGCCTACCGACAGTTGACCATAGGTGCGTTTGTTGAGCACAAATTCAACCTTCAGTGTGGTCCATGTGCCGGGCTGGAAAGTGGTCACATCACTGAGATATTCCGTTCCGTCCTCAGTGATGAAGCCAAACAGGTTCTTGTTGATGGCAGCGGAGCCACCAGTGCTGTTATAGACGGGTATGTTGAGTGTGTATGTTCCTGGTTCAAGATACACGTATTGGAGGTACTGGGCAGGAGCGGTCCACACACCAACGATTCCCAGGCAACCGCCTGTAGTGCCGCCTTCGGAATTGTTGGAAGGGGCGAGATAGCCTGAAGTGCCGAGGAACAGTGAACTCCCCCAGTTGTACTGACCGCCTGATCGGGCATCGCCATTGCTGGAGATCATCCACCCCGTCACGTTCTGCAGGCCCGATGTCTCATTGCCTGTGATGTCCTTGGCATAGGTGCGGATATTGGAGGAAACGAAAGTGCCTTCGTTGAATTCCAGGTTCGTCAGTTGGTCAATGCCCACAGGCGCGCTGGCAACGACACTCTCTATGTTGGAGTAGATGGTGGTATTCTTGTAACTGACCTCTTTGATGCGGTAGTCATACGTGCCATAGTCGCTGATGAGGTCGGTATAGTTCATCTCACCCTCGTCAGGTCGGGTCCACTCTTTCACCGTTTGCCATGTTCCGTTGTCCTTGCGCCGTTGCAGACTCATGGTCTCGGTGAGGTCGCCATTGTGGTTGGTCCAGGTCAGCGTACATTCGCCTTTGCCGGGCTTGTAGCTGGAGCTGAGGTCGGTGCTGGCCACTGGACGCCAGTCTGCTGGGGTGAAGTCATAGCTTCCGCTATAGCCGGGACCCGTCTGCATCTGTGCATAGTACTCTCCCGCAGGGGTAAGATTGCCGTTCATCAGAATCTTCGAGCAGTTGCGCTCGTCGTTCCAGTAGGCGTAGCGTTCCACGTAGTCCCAACTGTTGAGTTTTGTCCAGATGCGTGCCAGGACGTCGCGGTTCTGCTCCAGTATGGATGGCGATGGATTGTCGCGTTGGTCGTCGGTAGTAGCCACGCTGAAGATGCCAAGGCCTCCACTCCAGGAAGCGCCCCAGATGAACTCTGTGATCCAGACCGGGCGATGGTATTTGTCGGCCCAGTTCGACTTGATGTTGTTGAAAGTGCCTTCATTCCAGTAGCAGTGGATATCCACCACATCGCAACGCCAACCACGGGCGTCTATGCTGTCGAAAAATTCCTTGTGCCAATTCGAGTTGCCATCCCACGATGAGGGGGAGAGCAACCGGCGACCAGTGCGCATCAGGTCGGGCCATCGTTCCAGTTCCTGTGCCACTGTAGCTGGCGAGGGGTCGGAGGCGTTGGCGGGTTCGTTGTCGGTCTTCAGGTAAGGCGAAAGGTCGTTGGCACCCAGACTGTAGGTTGATGCGCTCCACAAGTGGTTGAGGTGAGGAACACATTCATAGTCGGTGCCAAGACTCTGTCCTGCACCCCATGTGTAGGTCCATGTGCAGTTGAGTTTCTTCAGGTTTGTGGTGTTGGTGATGTTGGCCACACCGTTTTTGCCGATGTTGTCGAAGCGGAAAATGCGATACGACGAAATGCGGCCGTCGAGAATGGAGGGAAGGGTTGGGACGATGAGGTCCTCGCCTTCAGCGATGAAACAGCGCTGGTAACCGCGGCCTTCCTTTTGGGTGCTGAAGGTCACCATATATCCCCGTTTCAGACGGAACGAACGGATGCGGTTGTTGAGGGTTTCTTCGGTCAATGAATTCATGTAGCCTCCTGTATGCTCTATGCCGAAGTTCTCGCACGACTCGCCCGAGCAATACTGACCTGTATAGACGGTCAGTGGGTGGAAGCCTGTGGCGCTTTTGTTCTCCTTGCCATAGGGCAGGAGCAGGGTGCCATGGTCGTAGAGACGCAGTTGGCTGTTGTTTTCGCTCACGGCCCTTGTGCCGTTGATATAGACGGAGCTCAACCAAGTCACCACCTCGGAGGGACGGAGGTTGTCGAAGAACACGACTGCATAGTCGGTGTTTGTGATATTCACTGATCCTGCTGTCTTAAAAGGCTCTGTGCTGGTGATATGCAGAGCACCACGACCGTTCAGCGTGATGGCTTCTGTCACTTGCGACACTGTACGGTCCACGTTGTCGCCTGGGGCTTGGTCGCCAGTCAGACGGAAATCATCTATGCAGAACCAGCCTTGTTCATTGCTGCCTGTTCCGGTAGATGTAGCGCCTACTGTCACCACACCGTCGGATGAGAGGGTGAAATCCACCGACAATCTGGTCCATTGGTCTGCAACGGTGAGTACTTGGGACATGGATGTGCCGGAAGAGGTCTTGGCATAGACATGCTGGTCGTTCACATCTTGGGAGTTGGTCTTCAGCTGAGCCGACAAGGTGTAGTGTCCGGCTGGCAGACTGATGGTTTGGAACAAATCCAGCATTCTTACTTGGGCGGCCCAGATATTGTAGTGCTGGTTGCCGTCGGCAGCCGAACCTTGGGCGATAAAGTAGTCTTCCCATCCCGACACGTCTTTGGTGAATGTCCATCCTGTGGTGCCGTTTTCAAAACTTGCATTCTTCAATGCGCTTGTCCAGTCGTAAGTGGTCTGACCGTATGTGTTAAGGGTCTGTAGCCATGCCATCAATAGGAGCAGATGGCAGTGGATAGTGTGTTTCGTCAGCATGTGTTCTTCGGGTTATGATTGTTGGATGTGGATATGTATCTATATATGCTTGTTGCCAGTGGACACGAACAACATTTTCAGGGATTGATATTCTTCAAGTCAAAACTCGCACCGTCTTTGTTGCACATTTCATTTGCAAAAGTAGTCTTTTTTTATGGTTTTCATCATTTTTATCATCAAAAGTTTTTTATTATCACGAAATGACATTTCAACAAATAATTCGTAATTTTGTAACTGAAGTAAATTCCACGTCTGCATAACTCCACACCACTATATAATGCCAATATTCCTTGGGAACAGCAGAAACCGACCATGTACACAGATTTTCCGGACAATTCGGAGCCATTCGACTATTTCTATAAATACGA